>JANOOS010000247.1:0-3110 GCA_031421455.1 Nitrospira sp. | reverse complement strand
ATCGAGTTGGTGCAGCATCTGCACGAAGAGTTGGGCTTAACCGTCCTCTTGATCACCCACGACATCAACATGATCCGTTCGCGGGTGGACCGCCTCGTGCTCCTCAAGACCCGTCTCTACGCTGCAGGCCCACCTGCCGATGTTCTGAAGCCCGAGATTCTCAGCCAGGTCTATGGGAAAGACCTTGTTATTACAGAGAAAGACCTCGTTATTGTCGAGGACTATCACCACCATCATTGACCATTCCGCACGATGCTTGACCTCCTCACCTATGATTTCATGCAGCGCTCCCTCCTCGCCGCGGCGATGGTGGGAGGGCTTTGCTCCGTCATCGGCGTGTTCGTCGTGCTGCGAGGTCTCGCGTTTATGGGGGCCGGTACGGCCCATGCGGCGTTTGCCGGAGTTGCACTCGGTTATCTCATAGGCTGGCCACCGCTGCTCATGGCCATTCTCTTTGGTCTCGCCACAGTCTGGATCACGGGGTGGGTAGAAGAAAAGGGCCGGATGAAGCTGGATGTCTCCATTGGCATTCTCTATACCGCCACCATGGCCCTGGCCATTCTCTTCATCGGCCTCATGAAAACCTATAACGCCGAGATCTATGGCTACCTCTTCGGAAATGTGCTTGCGGTGACTAGCGAGGAGCTGGGCATAATTGCCGGGTTGAGCATCGTCGTCATCGGTGCGATTGTGCTGTTCTCGAAAGAACTGTACTTTATCGCATTCGACCAGGAAATGGCGGAAGCTTCCGGCGTACCGGCCCGGCGCATATTTTTTCTCTTACTGACCCTGATTGCGCTCACGGTAGTGATATCGCTCAAGACCGTCGGCGCGATCCTTGTCTTCGCGATGATCTTGATACCAGCGTCCACCGCCTACCAGCTGACGCATAGTCTCTCGAAGCTGACCTGGTATTCGATCCTCATCGGAATTACTTGCTCAGTGGGAGGAGTGCTTATCTCTTCCTACTGGGATATTCCCTCCGGTCCCGCCATTGTGTTGCTCGCCACAGTGCTGTTCTTTGTTGCGGTCATTTTTTCTCCCAAGCGACAGCGGCAAGCTCTTGCCGCTACTTGATTTCAACCCCATATCAGCGTTGCTATCTGAATTCTCACCCATTTCCCTATTAGCTCTCCCCCTGTAGGGCTATCCATACAACGCTGTGTGGACTATGAGACATTATTCCTTATAGGGAACGGTGCCAGGACTGCCACGGAATCGCCCAGGAAAGGTGAGGACCGTAAGTATTCATATTGAATAGGCAATTCTGGCCATCAGATTACAATGGAGTGAAGTGAGATCGGGGTATTGAACTTGCCTTGCTGACTCGGAGAAATGCGTATCTGCAAGGTATTCACACCAATACATCACGGAGGGTTTATTCAATGGGTATCGTTATAGCTCGATGGGGTTTGGCAGGTTTCATGGTGATGAGCGCGCTTGCCATCGGCAGCCAAGCAAAGGCAGAAGAATGGAAGATGGAACAGGGTGGAATTGAACAAGGCAAAATCGTGCTCGGTATGCGCGCAGGATTTGCCCCATTGACCCAATCACTCACTAATGAATTTCGAAGTTCTACGGACGTCGGTTCCCTTGTGAATTTCCAAGCCATGTATAGCCTCAACAAGTGGCTCCTGGCCGGTATGATGTTGGAATGGGAACGCCATGGAGTGAGTGTGGAGCCACAGTCGATCGATCTTGGACATCAAGATACAGTCTCTGTGCTCCCGACCGTTGAAGTCCGTCCGGTCAAATTCGGCCCGGTTGTTCCCTATGCCAATATGAGCTTCGGAGTAAATGTGAATGGCTTTGGAGGGAACGCCGGTAGCCAAATTAGCCCTAGCAATACGTTTGCTTGGAGACTTGGCTGGGGTGCTGATTATATGCTGACCAAGCAGCTTGCGTTGAATACGGAAATGGCCTACAAGCGCAATGACGGACATGCGACTGTGGGAGGAGGTCTCAACAACGACTGGAATGCCTCGTCCTTCGGATTTCTCTTCGGCGCCAAACTCTTCTTTTAGCTACTGATACTCGAGGTAACTTGCGTGACGCGGAGCCCCCGGTTTTCGGGGGTTCCGAGTCAGGTACGATAGACAGAGACAAATGACGCCGGACTGAGAGATGGCTCGCTATTCCTGTCGGCCCTGTTTGGATCGGCTCCAAACCATCCCTGTCTGTTCTTTCGAGCTAAACCCGAGCTTTTCGTAAAAGCCAGGCATGCGGGTGCAGAGCCAGAAGAGTTCGACTTTCTTGAGGCGAGGGTGGGTTAGGATGCGCTGGATAACGTTCGCTCCGACACCTCGACGCTGATAGGTCTTGTCGACAATCACATCCCAGATGGTCGCCCGGTAGACATAGTCGGTTAATACTCGGCCAAATCCGACCAGCAGATCCCCATCCCAAGCGGTTACGGCCACATCGGTGTGGCGCAACATCTCGCGTGCATCCTCAAGGGTTCGTCCTTTGGTCCATGGCGCTTGCTGGTAGAGGCGGACGAGCTTGGCTGGGTCGAGGTTCTTCTTTTCAGAAAAGGTGATGGTGGGCTTGAGGGTTGGAGGCATCTTGTACTAGATTAGCTCCCAGGTATAGCTACCAAAATCACGCGGAGTGTACGAGGAACATCATGACAACGCAAGTACGAACCTGCCCTAGGTGCGCGCAGCTGATGTGGCTGACAGAAGACCAGTACGAACGGCTGGATGAGGAAACCATCCGCGGAAAATGTCCTCAATGCGGATCGACGGTTCGCTTCAAGCTCGTATCACAAGGCGAAAACGCGGCCGGCCCTAAAATGGGCCATTGAACTGGTAAGGGGTAAGGCGTAAGGGGTGAGGGGTTTCGCCTAACGTTTCACGCCTCACGCCTGACGGGTTTGCTACATTCCCCGCCCGGCTCCGTCCAGCTCAGGCTTGTTGCCGGGTAGAATTTTATTCAGCGTGGATCGATACTCGCCTGTGCGCCCTTGATCGGTCCGTCCGACTTCGATTTCTTTATCCCGCTGCATCCGTTCCAGATGGTCGAGCACCGAGAGGAGCGGATGAACCGAGCCGAGCAATCGGCCGACTTCGAAGGCTTCCAACGATTCCACAAATAATTCATTCAGGCCT
>JANOOS010000246.1:0-1624 GCA_031421455.1 Nitrospira sp. | reverse complement strand
ACCGTACAGCAGAATCCCCGAGGAGAAGGCGCCCAGGACGAAGTATTTGGCTGCGGCCTCCAGCGAGCGAGGCTTCGCCCGGTTGAGCCCGGTCATAATATAGAGCGAGAGGGACATCAGCTCGGTGCCGAGATAGATCGTGAGCAAGTCGGCGCCGGAGACCATGACCATCATGCCGGAGAGGGCGAGGAGGATAAATCCATAGTATTCGCCAAGGTGTACCCGCTCCGCTTTCAGATAGGGCAGCGACATGAAGATGGTCAGACCGGTTACCCCATAGAGGAGGATTTTCCAGAATCTGGCATAGGCATCGACCACCACCAGGTCGCTAAACGCAGAGACCCTGACATTCAGTTCATTGATCTGCCAGCCGGTGATTCCAAGGCAGAGGGCAAGGGAACCGACACTGAGCCAGGCCAGGAGATCTCGTCGCGAGGCTGGAGTGATGGGGTCCAACACGATGACGAGACAGGCCGCGAGGACGACAATGAGTTCGGGAAGCAGGGCCAAGAGGTCAGCGCCGTACAGACTCATCGCAATGCGCCTTGGATCTTCAGCTGCTCTCCACTGACAGCCAACAGTGGCCCTGTCATTCCGGCTGAGGGGGGGGCGGTCGGCGCAACCTTCGCGCGGGACATGGAGGCAATCGTGTTGGTCACGCTCTGGTGCATCCGGCTCACGAGGGGATTCGGAAAGAGCCCGATCAAAAATACCAACAGGGCCAGTGGCACCAGCGTGGCAAACTCCCGTTGGTTGAGATCCCTGAGCTTCGGGAGATGATGCGGGGAGGGAACCCCGAAGACCACTCGCTGGATCATCCAGAGGAGATAGGTGGCGGCGAGAATAATACCCAGCGATGCCAGGGCCGTCGCGACTTTGCTCCAGAGGAACGTACCGACGAGCACGAGAAATTCTCCGACAAAACTATTGGTGCCGGGAAGACCGAGCGAGGATAGGGCGAAAATCACCAACAGGACGGCATACTGCGGCATCGGCGAGGCCAATCCCACATTATCGGCGATCAACCGGCTATGGGTGCGCTCATAGATAATTCCGACACAGAGGAATAGCCCGCCGGTCGTAATTCCATGGTTGACCATTTGGAGGACGGCTCCTTCGATGCCCTGTTGGTTCATGACAAACAGGCCAAGGGTGACAAACCCCATGTGGCTCACGCTCGAATAGGCGATTAGTTTCTTGAGATCGACTTGGGCCAGGGCCATATAGGCGCCGTAAATGATCGCAATGATGGAGAGAACGACCATCATCGGCGTAAAGATGCGGCTGGCGTCCGGCAACATCGGTAAACTAAACCGCAGGAATCCATAGGCGCCCATTTTCAAGAGGATGCTGGCGAGAATGACGCTACCGGCAGTTGGAGCCTCAACGTGGGCGTCCGGAAGCCAGGTGTGAAACGGAAACATAGGAACCTTGACGGCAAAAGCAGCGAAAAACGCCAGGAAGAGCCACATTTGCAGCGAAGCAGGATACGTCCCCTGGCTTAACGCAAGGATATCGAACGTGTGTCCCCCATAAAAGTACAGGACGAAGATGGCAACCAATAAGAGCAAGCTTCCTACGAGGGTGTAGAGAAAGAACTTGATGGCCGCATAAAGCCGGTTGG
>JANOOS010000245.1:0-6562 GCA_031421455.1 Nitrospira sp. | reverse complement strand
GCAGCGCTGCGCAGCCTTGGCCAATGGGCAGGCCAGCAGCTTTGTCGTGGCCGGGCGTGAGCAGTTGCCGGCGGACCCAGGAGGCTGGCTCAGCGGTCCAATCGCATTGGCCGGAATTGATGCCGAGCGGATTGGAGACGGAATCGTCGCCGAAGGCACCTCGCACCTCGCACCTCGAACCTCTGGCTTCTTGGCCAACGACAGGGTCTCGCTCCGCCGATTGACTCCGTCCGGGTTCTTAATTGCGAACTTTGCCGACAGCGAGGCAACTGGGTGCCACTCGTAAAGCCGCACGTTGCTCGATGCGCCGCTCTGCAAGCGAGCCATCGAACGGCGCGCGGATCTATGAGTGGCACCCGGTTGCCTCACTCTCGGCGAAGTTCGCAATCAAGAACCGGGCTGGGGTCAATCGACGGAGCGACAGGATCTGTGTATCAGCCTCTCGCCCCTCACGCCTCACCCCTAACCCTTCACCGGTGCCCAACCCCTTACCCCTTACCCCTTGCCCCTCACCTACGCCTGTGGCGTAGAGCGGGCTCGTCAGCCAGCTTCCTGGATCGGCCGGTAATTGCTCGCGTCCGGCGACGACAAAGCTACTGGCCTGACCGTTCACCAAGGCCGCGCAGCGCTGCGTCACGAGGCTCTGTGCCTGATTGGTCTTCGAGGCCAAGGGGCCCAGGCTCCCACTCAAGTTAGACGTGGGGCTCTGGATCGTCACCGTGCCGTTCAAGCCGAATTGCGACGAAGCGCTCACGAAGCTAGATTGGTCGGCCAAGAACAGGGGAGTAACGATCGTAATGTTCCCGCCAGCGCCTTGGATTGCTTGCGCAAGAATCTGGCTGTTGTTCTGAAGGACCACGAGATTTGGGTCAATGTTGATGTCGCCGCCGCCGCCGGTTCCGTCAAGCACCGAGGTGCTGATCGTGCTGTGTACCAATTGGACCAGCTGCACCGCGCGGATGTCGATCTTTCCTCCACTAGCCTGGTTGGCCTGCGTGGAGATCGAACTGTTCTGCAGGATGAGTTGGTTCCCAGCATCGAGGGAGATATTACCTGCGTTGCCGGTGCCAGGATTCAGGCTGCTGGCAGAAATGGCCGATCCATCTGTGATCGTGATGGAGTCGCCTGAATTGAAGGTAATGTTGCCGCCACTACCCGATTGAACAGATGTCCGGCTGAACACGTTGCTGTTGCCCGACACTGTGATGTTTGTGCCCGCGAAGGTAAGATCACCGGCGTTGCCGTCGACGATGGTACTCGTGCTTATTTCAACTTGGTTGGTCAGGGTGAGGTTGGGTGCCGACAGTTCCGCCGAACCAATACCGAGGTTTCGAGACGAATTTCGATGTGAGAGGGATGCCCCATTCGAAAACGTCAACGATTCGACTGCGCTGATCGTAAGTTTCTGAGTATCTGACATGTTGTCGGTCAAGATGGTCGCTCCGTCTGTGATGAGCACGCTTTGTCCGTGAATCGACAAGCTGCCGGTTTCGCCAGTTCCCGCCTGCCGCAGATTGATCTGGGTTTGATTCGCCGGCACCTCGCCTGGTGTGCCGATAACGGAAATCTGGCCTGTGCCGGTAATCGTGATAGATCCGGTAGCTCCGGTCGTGACACCGACTGTTTCCAGAATTGCACCATTTTTCATTTGCAGCGAGCCGACCGTTAGCGTCATGTCGCCGGCCTGACCTTGGCGTGACGTGTTGGTTCGGATGATTCCCTGGTCATCCAGCATGAGAGTCGAAGCCGTGAAGTCGATGTCGCCTGTGTCGCCGGCGCGAACGACAATGTTATCTCCGGAGGAAAAACTTTCGATGCGGGAGTTGTTGCCCAAGCCGTCTGTACCACGAACCGACAAGACGTCATCCGCGTCGACTGAAATGTTTCCGGCTTTCCCGTCACCAGCAGTTGAGCTTGTAATATTCGATAAGCCCGCCAGCGTAACGTTCTGCCCATGCACCTGAATGGCTCCTGCGTTGCCTCCCGCGGAGGCTGAGGAGAGAATTCCGCTGAGATTGTCGAGGGACGTATCGCCGGTAGTATAGATGTCGACCGCTGTTTCGGCGCCGGGGGTATCTCCCAGCGTTGCGGCGCTGATGAAGCCGCTGTCCATCTCAAACCGGCCTGCGCGGATGCGAATTGTGCCAGCGCCCCCATCTCCCGCGAAGGCGCTTCCGCTGACATCAACTAAGCTCCCGGAGAGTGTGACGGTACCCAGTGCCGGATATCCGGTGGTGTCGAAGCTAGGGAATGGCACTTCCCCCGCTGATGCGACACTCACAAGATTGATCTTAGCGCCAGGGGCGGTCAGGATCGTTGGGGCTCCACTATCCGGGTCTGTAATAAGCCGAATGTCGCCTGCGATAACAGAAATGTCACGTCCCACCGGAACGGGCACCGGATCAAATGTAACGGGGTCAAACGGCAAGAGGGGGAGCGCGCTCCCTCGGAATTCAATCGCAGCGGGCGTGTTGGTCTGGAATCCAAATGCAGCCGGGACGAAACCAAACTCCGGAATCGGCGCTGCGGAAAGTATGCTGACCTGGCCAGAAGTGATCACTGCGTCATTGGCAGGATTGGCATAGAAGCTTGCGCTATTTACACCATCGAAGAGGCGAATGTAGTTCGCCGTCGTGAAACTGACCGCCCCGCCGACGTTGAGCGAAGCTGTCGGTCCGAAGACAATCCCAGCCGGGTTCATAAAAAAGAGATTCGCCCCTGGAATCGTGGTTTGAACGGTTCCGTAGATCATGGACGGCGTGAGACCCGAATCCAGACCGGTGACCCGGCTGAGAATATTGGCGATGCCGCCTGGCCCGTTGAAGCTGGCTATATATCCCGGGCCCACAGAAAACGTATCGAAGCTGTGAAACTGGTTGGCGCCTTTGATCGTCCCGCCATTGATGTCGAAAAGATTGCCCGCTTGGGTGACCGACGTGGGAGTCGGCAACGAGTTGTCAGCCGCAATCGAAGTGGTCACCACTTGGGCATGGCTGTCGTGTGGCAGCACTAACAGGAGGTGCGCGAGAACCGAGAGGATGAGGAGCAAACTGTAAAACGATTTCATCGACATTTCCTCAGCTCTCTCATTCGCCTCCATGTTGAAACCTCCTGACTAGCAGCTCGAATGTTTCATCGGTCCTTGATCTGTACAGCCTACCTGGATGCACAAAGAGACCATCATTTTTTCTTCGATCTGAGGTATACACAAGGTACAAGCGCAGGCTCCCTGGGAATGATCAGTAGGCCCTTCATGCGCTGTTAATTAACCTCATGGTCCTTAGGACGTTCCTTCTTCGACTTCCTTCTATCGTTTTCCATTTCTTTTTCTTCTTCTCTTTGGATGATGTGCTCTTCACTATACGAGTCGTACACGCCGATCATGCTGCCATCTACACCTCCCGCGCTGGTGGAGCCCTTTAGTTCCACGAGTGTTACGTTCAGCAGGTCATTCACGTATTTGGCGTCGAACTTGATTTCAATCTTGCCCACTCGATTGCCGGAAAATCCTGTCGTTTTCTCTAGATATGTAGAGAAACTAAAGTTGCCATAAGACGCACTACAAGCAGGTGGTACGGGAGGACAAGTGACCAGCTTGTATTGTGTGGGCTCAACCTTGAACTCGAGAGAAGAATCCGCAAGGTCGTCAACCCACCCATTAATCGTGAACTTGTCGTTCCGCGGTGCACTCGCTCCACGCTTCATGTTGCCGTCAGCGGTGCGGTCGTATTTCACCTTTTTATTGGTGGTTGGATCCGCCGTTGGGGGTTGTACGAAGGTCGCGTAGAATGTCATGACATGTTCCGTAGCTTGTAAGGCTTTAATCGTGACATTCTCAAGCCGTAGCGTCTCGGGGTCTCCTTCCGTCGCTTTGACTTTCGCAGTGCCATTGTTGTTTATGAACTCTACTCCTGCATGTAACCCGGTGAGCGTGAGTTCGCAGTTGCCGCCTGTGCAGGTTCCCCCTGTGAGTTGTTCTCCGTTGATCACCACGTTGAGATCGCTGGCTGCGTATGAGATGAACGGTTGCGCAAAAACCAGCGCCAAAATTACAATTGCAAACTGAAGTCTGACTCTCATGCGATCCCCCCTTTTTCTCGATGAACTGCTCTCCCCGTAAGTGCTGAGCGGCTTTTATGGAGCTGGGTTTGCCTGTCCTAGGCCAGTTCAATTTCCTAGCGAAAATTAACCTCCTCTCAACTGTTCTAGTGCACGATCGACCCGGATTAACCCATAGCCGACTTCATTGTTCCACCCTTTGTTTGGATGGCGGCTCTGTTCGAGATCGTAGTAATACAGTTTCGACGGGTCCGTATTGTTCTGATTGTCGTTGATTGGTTCTGCGGATTGTTCGATGATGCTGCGGGCTTGATCGGGGCTCAACTGGGCATTCACGCTGAGTAGCAGGGCGGCTACGCCTGCGACGTGAGGAGTAGCAGCAGAAGTTCCCGCAAAGTCTGGGATAGATCTGCCATGTCTTCCGTTGTTGTTCGCAATGGTGGGAATATTGTTTCCCGGAGCGACGACTGAAATCCCTGTTCCGTAATTCGATCCTTTCGTGGTATCCCAGTTGGTAAAAGACGCGCAGCGCTCATCCCTATCGTTACAGGCTCCACAAGCGATCACCCAGCCCTCCGACGCATAGGCAGCGGGATAGTTGACGGTACTGACGTTATCATTGCCTGTTGCACAACAGACAATCACGCCACGATCGTAAGCGTACTCAATGGCTTCAGCCACGTCGTTGGTGCTATATGCCGCATCCGCCAGACTGATGCTGATTACGTTCGCCGGGTGGGCCGGGTTCTCATCCCCAACCGCAAACCTGATTGCCATGGCTAATGAGATGGAGGTCATTCCCCCAGCTAACCGAACGGGAAGAATTTTGCAATCAGGCGCAAGTCCAGCAACAGCCTGTTTATTATTGATCCAGGCGCCTATGATACCAGCGCATTTTGTTCCGTGAGACTGGGAAGGAACCAGCGAGCAGTCCCCCACCTCCCCCTGGACTCTCTTTCCATCTGAGTAAAAAGTCGCCCCATCAACTAGGACTCCGTGTGGAATCGTTCCATCATCTGTACCCAATCGATCGAATTCTGGATGGCCAAAATCGCATCCCTCGTCGATGACGGCGATCACAATGCTGGGATCTCCTTGCGTGTCGCGCCATCCGACGTCCGCTCCAATCCTCGGCAGGTTCCACTGTCGTGGATAGTCGGGATCGTCAGGAGGCACGTCGGGAAACGTCCCTTGAGCAATTGGCCTGACCATTGGAATCAAAACGAAGGATGCCTCTTTGGCCCATATATTTTCCTGTTCTCGAAGTTCATGCAGGGTTCGGTAGGCATTACGCTCACGAGGTATTCTCACTCTATAGGCCCTGTAATCTTTTTTCAGGAGAGGCCTGGCGTGATCGGGGCGATCTTCGTCATCTGGTTCCTCTAGTTCACCCGAGACTTCGTCGAGATCGAATTTATGAGAGAGCCTATCTCGCACTTCAAATTGTTTGAGGTGAAGTGTCAGCCTCGCGTTTCGAGTGGGAACTACCACGAGATCGGGTAGAGGACACACGAGCCCGCCTTGGCCTTTCTTGTCTCCGAGGCGATACACCGGCGCATACCACTCCAGCCACTCTTTGGATGATAGAGCTTGGAGTATCTCGTTTGTGATAGGGGAAGCACTCATTGAGCGAACCCAAAACAGACGGCCCGTATGATTAATCAGTTGCTGTGGCCGCTCGTGATTGGAAGTGGAAGGAGGATCTTTTTCAATAACAACCCCTGTCCCTGTGAGCATTTGGGAAATCTTTCGTAGCGCCACCTCACGCCAATCACTCTTCTTCTCATCAAAGGATATCTTGAAGTTGAGGAGTAGACGGGATGGGTCAAGCGACATCTCTCTCTCTGGCGTAAGGTGCAGTTTTTCGTCGAAGGCCGATGTGCTTGGCATGATAGATTTATCTCACAGGCATCTTGGGTCTGGGGGAACAATAGGTGGAATTGGGCGGTCCCAGGGACCTTCTCCGAATTGATGCCGTTGCTCTTGCAGTAACCGATTTGTTGATGATCGGGGCTGAAAGAAGGGGGACATTCTACTTTTTCTCCTGCGTTTGGCTGGGAGCGGGACAGGCACCGCCGCAGACGGCGGAGCCAGTCCCGTGGGCTCCCTCGTGCAGGAACCGATACGATGGTGATCGGGAGGTAGAAGACCGCACTTCTTGGAAGCCTGAGGTGCCATTCATGGCCGGCTCCTTATGAAGGTCTTGTAAGACAAACGAGTCTCGCAGCGCACAGGAACGATTACGTACATGAAACTGATGGCTTCTATTAAACCTGTACGGCATTTTTAGCAATAGCCCATTGGAGGGAAGGCATAGGGACTGAACCCCAAATTACGGGGCATGGTTCTGAGTTATAAGTTCTGAGTTCTGAGTTCTGAGTTCTCGCTCCGCTTTTCCGGACAACTCAGAACTCAGAACCCAGAACTTCCCAGTCAGCTTTTCCGGATAACTCAGAACTCATAACTCAGAACTCAGAACTTCCCAGTGCAGCGCCCACTGAGG
>JANOOS010000244.1:0-12360 GCA_031421455.1 Nitrospira sp. | reverse complement strand
CACCCGTCATCGGCTTATCTGACGCCCCAGCCGCTACAACAACGGACATGGTGAGCAATCCAAATCCCACGATCGCCCCAAACCTTCCAACACGATTCTTCATCGACATCGCCTCCATCATGGCTTGTTTGTTTGGTCTGTCTGGTCTATTCGGTCTATTTTGTCTATCTCGTGAAACGGCTGAACGAAACTAACCAGATGAACCAGACAGACAAGATAGACCAGACAGACCAGATAAACCGGTCTTGTCCTCGGCCACTAGGAACGAAGTATAACTTTCGCCTGTTGGAAAGTCACCGTACATGGACCGTGAGCCCAAGATGTGCGCGATAGGCGAGACGAGCAACGGATCGGTCTTTCTGGTCTAGCAGGTCTATTTGGTCTATCTGGTGCGATGAACAAGAGAGACGAAACAGACAAGGCAAACTGGATAGACACCCAAGCCTGGCAGGATACACTAGCTGGCTTTGCGGAGAGGAACCGGATGGAGCAGCTGGGCAAATACATTCTCTGGCATCGGCTGACCGAAGAGATAGCCTTGGGCCTCATCGCAACCCTGTTCGAGTAATAACGTTCGTTGCGCCTCCTGCTCGACCCCTTCAGCGAGCACCAAGAGATTGAGGCTGTGGGCCATGGCGATGATCGCCCGCACAATCGGGGCTGGCTGGGCCTGCGTCAGAATTTCCTGGATGAACGATTGATCGATCTTCACGATGTTGATCGGTAACCGCTGCAGATAACTCAGCGACGAATAGCCGGTCCCAAAATCGTCAATGGAAAGCTGTACCCCCATCGTCTTCAAAGCCGTCAACATGACGATCGACGCCTCCACGTTGCGCATCGCAATCGACTCCGTCAGTTCCAACTCCAGGCAAGCCGGGGTCAACCCCGTCTGACTCAGGGCCTGCTCCACGACGGACAGCAATGTATTGCCGTGGAACAATGAGTTGGAGACATTGATGGAAATGCTCACCGGCATCTTGCCGCGATGCTGCCACCCCTGATTGTGACGACAAGCCGTTCGCAGCACCCACTCATCGATTGCCCTGATCAATCCTGTATCAACGGCAGCCGGCAAAAATTCCGCGGGTTGCATGAGCCCTCTCTGAGGATGTTGCCAACGCACCAACGCCTCCGCTCCGATAATTCCTCCTGTCCTCAGATCGACCTTCGGCTGGTAATACACCACGAACTCTTCCCGCTCGACGGCGTGACGGAGCTCTCCCTCCAAGATCAAGCGTTCATTGGCGGCTGCATTGAGGCTATTGCAATAGAACTGAAAGTTATTCCGCCCTTCTTCCTTGGCGTGATACATCGCGCAGTCGGCATTCTTGAGTAATGAATCGACGGAATCTCCGTCAGATGGAAAGATGGCAATCCCTATACTGACGGTCACGAATATTTCACGCCCTTCAATCGAAAAGGGCTTCACCAACGCTTCGACAATACGGCGCGCAACCTTCCCGGCGTCTTGGGCATCGCACAGATTTGTGAGGAGCACGGTAAACTCATCGCCGCCTAATCTCGCAAGCGAATGGTTCTCTTCCTTGTCTGCAGACCGGCTGACAGAGTCGCTGTGCCGCACAGATTCGGCCAGACGGTCTGCCACGCTTTTCAGCAGTAGATCACCGATATTGTGTCCCAAGGTATCGTTAATGACCTTAAAACGATCCAAGTCCAGAAAGAGCATCGCCATCGTGGTGCGATAGCGGCGGGCATGCAAGAGGGCCTGATCGACACGATCTTTGAACAAGACACGGTTTGGCAGTCCCGTCAAACTGTCGAAATAGGCCAAGCGATGAATCTCTCGCTCAGATTGTTTTCGATCGGTGATGTCTTGCGCCGTCCCGACGATCGAGAGGGCTTTCATTTGGTCGTCGAACACTGCCTCTGCCTGGAGATTGACCGTAAAATCCGCTCCGTTCGGCAAGATAAGACGATGGTCGATATCGCACGGGACCCGCTTCGGTAAAATGCCCTTCAGCGCCTGCTCTACACGGCTTCGATCTTCTGCATGTACGAGCTGGATATAGGCATCGAACGTTCCGGCAAAGTCCTGCGATCGAATGCCCATCAGACGGCAAAATTCAGCCGACGCGGTAAACTGATTCGTGTCCGGACGCCATTCCCAATTGCCGATTTTGGCAATCCGCTGCGCGAGCCCCAGCCGAACTTCACTCTTGATCAAAGCGTCCAAAGTGTGGCTCCCGCGCAGCATATACCGCACGCGATAACTTAAGATCATGGGATTGAACGGCTTCGTGATAAAATCCGTCGCGCCCTGTTCGTAGGCCTTGGCAATCGACTCGGTATCGTCGAGTCCCGTCATGACTAAGATCGGGACCCGGCTTCCGCCCATCAGCCCGCGCAAGCGCGAACAAGCAGTGAACCCGTCCATCCCCGGCATGATAATGTCCATCAGCACGATGTCGGGGCGGCGCTCGGCGAATTGCTCAAGAGCCTGTCCGCCGTTCTCTGCCTCACACACATCGTGGCCCGATTGCTCGAGTGTCTCGCGGACGAGCATCCGCATACGCGGTTCGTCGTCCACCACCAACACGAGCGGGCATGTTCGTTTGTGGAATGTTTCCATCATCCTAGGCAGTTTTTTTACCTAATTCATTCAGCACGGCCTGCCTCACCGCTTCATAGACTGAGTCTAACTCTGCCATCCGCTCATGGCTCCTTGCCACGTTACCCTGACGCCCCAGTAGCTCGAAATCTTTCAGAACTCTCGATAGCTCCATGGCCCCGATCATGGCGCTCGACGATTTCAAGGCATGCGCCGCATGAAAAAGCGCCTTCGCATCCTGGTGACCCACCGCCTGGTGAATGGCGCTCACATACGTGGCCGAGCTTTCTAAAAAACTCGTGAGGATTTTTGTAACCGGGTCCGGTCGCCCAGGGCGCCTGAGAGCGCGTAACTGGTCGAGCACCTGATCGGCCAGCGGCTCATCCGGCAGGGCGGGCTCCGGCGTCTGCCCTGTCCCCTGTTCCGTCAAATCCGATGGCAACGGGACTGGTTCAGCCGGTACAGCATTGGATTGCTCAGCCGTTAGTGCGGCCTCAGCACCAGAACGCTGTACCCATTTCTGAATCATGTTTCCAAGTTCACCCTGCGTAAACGGCTTCGTCATATAGTCATCCATGCCGGCAGCTAAACATTCCTCGCGATCGCCGTCGATGGCATGCGCCGTCAGCGCCACGATAGGCACATGCCATCCGGTGCGCTGTTCATCATTGCGAATCGCCTTGGTCGCAGAGAGGCCGTCCATCTCCGGCATCTGGCAGTCCATCAAGACCAGGTCGAATTGAGCGCACTCAGTCTTGGCCACCGCATCGCGGCCATGCTCGACAGCCACAACCTGGCAGCCCAATTGCTCCAACATGCAGACCGCGACTTCCCGATTGACCGGATTGTCCTCTGCCAACAACACTCGCGCGTTTACTACCTTCGCTTCAGAAAGCTGCGAAACGCCGTTAGACGGGACGCCTCCCCTCCAGGAGGAGAACTTCTTCCGGCCTTCTCGCGTATTTCCCGAGACTTTCTCCAATCGTGCAGTACACCAAAACGTCGCTCCCTGCCCAGGCTCACTCCTGACGCCGACCGTCCCCTCCATCAGCTGAATCAACTGTTTGACGATAGACAGCCCTAAACCGGTCCCGCCATATTTTCTGGCCGTCGATCCGTCGGCTTGAGAAAACGCCTCAAAAATCCTGGATTGTACAGCTGATTCCAGACCGATTCCCGTATCTTGAACTTCGAATCGCACGAGGGCGTGAGAGGCCGATGCTTCCGCCGTCGTGACCGTGAGCGTGATGCTACCTTGCTTGGTAAACTTCACTGCATTATTCACCAGATTCATGAGAATCTGTTGTAACCGAACAGGATCTCCCTGGAGAACAGACGGAACGGACTCAGCCAGCACACAAGTCAGTTTGATGCCCTTGCCCTGCGCCTGGTCGACAAAGAGGTCCGTCACCTCATTGACTGTTTTGACCAGATCGAATCGAATGTGCTCCAATTCAATCTTCCCGGCCTCTACCTTCGAAAAATCCAAGACATCATTGATGAGCTTCAATAGCGTGGACCCTGATCGGTAGACGGTATCGACGAAGTGATGCTGCTTTCCCGACAGTTCCGTCTGCAGCAAAAGTTCGGTCATCCCAAGAATCCCGTTCATGGGTGTTCGAATTTCATGGCTCATGTGGGCCAAAAAGTCGCTCTTGGCCCGACTCGCCGATTCGGCAAGATTCTTTGCCTCTCGGAGAGCCTCAAGCGCCTCCGTTCGCATGGTGCCCTCGCGCTCAAGCTGCATCCGATAGCTGGCCTGCGCCTCTTCTGCCTTTTTCCGCTCGGTAATGTCCCGGATAAAACTACTGAACATACACTCGTTATTGAGCCAAATCGGCGACATGGACCATTCCACAGGGAACTCGTTCCCGTCCTTCCGGACAGTGGTGAGTTCAAGCCGCCGGGTCAAGAACTGGGTCTCGCGAGATTCCAGGACGCGCGCGAGTTCTCGCCGATACCCATCACGACCCTCTGCAGGAATGATGAGGGAATCGAGCGGTCGCCCGAGAGCCTCCTGCTCGGTCCACCCAAATATCGTCTCAGCCTGGACGTTCCATCCGGTGATCGTCCCGACAGCGTCTGTCGTCACGACCGCGTCAAGCGCCGTATCGATCGTCTTCTGTAGCCGCGCCTCGCTCTTCTCGATGTTCAGACTAAGACGCCGAATCGTCTTGCTCACGATGAAAATCATCGCCGCGGCAAGCAATGCCATCGTCAAGGCCTG
Source organism: Nitrospira sp. (assembly GCA_031421455.1). Classification (GTDB taxonomy): domain Bacteria; phylum Nitrospirota; class Nitrospiria; order Nitrospirales; family Nitrospiraceae; genus Palsa-1315. The sequence continues at coordinate 7,561 of JANOOS010000244.1, read as the reverse complement.
TTGCACAAGCGACTGCCAAGCCTCAGCTTGCAACCTCTTCAGCGAGATCTCGATTCGAATCCAGCCAGCGAATGTGGGCAATCGTTCAGGCTTCCCTTCAACGACACTGTCTGTTCCCGTCCGATACAGCGGATCCCCATACAGTGGCTCAAAAATCACGAGCGTGTCGTCGCTTAAACCGATCTCCGAGCCGAAGAAGACGGCCTCATTTTTCTTCTGTTCTGCATTCTTGCTTGCCTGGTCGTCGAGGGTCGTACCGATCAGCGCTGTGATATCCGATGCCGCGATCATGTGGTCGGGATCGAGCAGCATGATACGCTGGATATCATGCTGGTTCTTCACCTGGATAAAGGCGCTCTGCAACATGAAGAGATTATCGAACAGAGCCGACGCACCGAGGGCAGCATACCCGCGAGCCAATACACGACCCTGTTCCTCGGCCTGCATGCGAACCTGCTTTTGCTGGCTGTGGATGAAGAGGCCTCCGTACCCGGCCACCACAACAAGAAGAATGGCGCTGATGGCCAGCGTCATCCGCCTAGCAGGAGACGGTACAGTTCTGCGCAGTTGTAGATGATCGTCGTTACTCATCAACGGCCTGACCTCATTTATATTCCAGATCTACGACGACAGTGCCTCGCGTCGGAACCTGTACGTCCTTCTCCAACATGCCCAAAGTCTCATGCCACACGCTGATCCTGTGCAATCCAGGAGAGACGCCGGCAATCGAGAACTGACCAGTCTCTGTCGTCTGGCTGAAGTACGGATCGTCAAACACCAACCGATACGCCTGCATAAACTTGTGCACGTTACATTTCACCAGGTGCAGGCCTGCTTTCTTCAGCCGTTTCTTGATCGGGTTCCCTCCCGCCACCATCGCCACATTGAGCGCCGTGCTATTGTCGACGATAATATTGGTATTGTGCATCAGCGGGTCGTCGTTGAAAATTTGCACTTCCGCCCCCATCTGCGCTACAGCGATATGGGGATGAAACCGGCATTCTTTATTTCGAACGACGGCAGGATTCTCCGCAACTATTCTGGCAGAGGCCTCGCCGACAGCCAGTTCCACATGCACCACGGCATTTCCAAGCCCTTGGGTGGCTGCGTCGACCGAGAGAGCGGTCGTCGACATGGTCAGCCCGCATACGTCCGGATCCCGATTGACTTGTATCTGGACGGGAGCAGGCACCGGCCCTCGATAGAGGATCCGTCCGACTATCACAGGACCAGTCGATTCGGAAAATGCCGACCTCGTCGGCGGCGTTTCGTTGCCTGGCTGCGAGACCGCTAGACCAGGAAACTCTGCTTGTGGCTCGACTACAGAGGGAGAGACCTCTCGTGGCCGGCGAAATTTGGCTGCAGGCCCCGGCGCAAGGCCGTGCAATTGCTGAGAGACGGGCGCCTTGCGGCCCGTTTCATCCGGTTCAGTGCTCGACTGTGGCGCGGCGAGAAGCGGTGACCAACAGGCCAATCCGATGATCGCGATTGGCACAGCGATAGATAGAAGCCGGCCGAGAGCCTGCCCTAACATCGCGGGACAACCGGCCATACCACTCCTAACCATCATGGTCTTTCCTGTGATAACGAGAGAATGTAGTACACGAGATCCCAGACGTCCTTGTCATTGCCCCCGATGGTGTCGGCATAGGACGGCATGGGCGTGCCGTCCAACCCTGTCATGATGCTGCGGTAGAGGGCTTGCGCAGAAGACCCGTTCTTGAGAGACGCCCGCTCGGTCAAGTCGCCGGGAGAAATCATCAACCCATATGTATCCTTCAAGTTGCCGTCGAGCGCTTCCTTCCCGTCTCCGTAACCGTTATCCCCATGACACTTCTGGCATCCATACTTGATATAGGTCTTGCGCCCGTTTTCAATTCCAGCATCCGAGGGAGGGCCCGGAGGATTGGGCAGGAGCAGGGCTACAGGTTTTCCGCCCTTGAATGCCTTGTTGAGCGATTTGATGTAAGCAATCACCTGCCACCGTTCTTCTTCACTCAACCCGCTGTACGGCGGCATATTGCCTGGGATACCTTGCGTCACCGTACGGAATAGGTCTTGATCCATCGGCAGCTCGCCGGACGGCGTGCTGCGGAACTTGTAGCTCCCTCCGGCAAAATCGCGCGGGCGTGGCGATTCATAGCGACCGATGAACCAGCCGGCCGGTCCATCGCCCTTTCCATCCGCGCCATGACAGAGGAGGCAGGCCCGGTCATAGATCTGTTTCCCCTTTTCCCTGGTCGCCTGATTATCTTCAGGCTTCACGGCGTTCGCGAATGAAGCGATACTGAGCATCGCAAGACCGGCGCCGATAGCGAGAAGTATTCGAATTCGCATAGCCCGTCTCCCTCAGAAAATCACATCGATTCCGGAAAAGAAGGCGTTGCGGAGATTCCGCGCCGCGGTATCTCCGCCTTCCGATTGCCTAAGATTGAAATCGCTTCTGGCAAAAATCGCCACATTGGCACGGAGAAAATGCTTGGCTTGAACCCCGATAAACGAGGCAGACGTTCGCTGAGCCAGCATCCCGCCTGCATCCAAGTTGTCGTACCGCAAGGACACCAGTGTCTGGCTTGTCACATAGGTATCGGCCCCGATTGTCAGACCGGTCGCGGTGGAGTCGAACAAACCAGCTACGCCCGTCGGCGTCTTGTTGATCTTATCTACGGAATATGCGGCGTAGACATCGACCATCTGGTAGGTCGCCCGCGCCGACAGCCCATAGCGATTCCAATTTACGTCTTCTTGCGTCCACACTTTGGCGTTGCTATTTCCTTGGTAGACAAACCCCGACATACTGGCGGAAAAATAATTCGACTTGGCATAGTCGAACCGAACCATGCCGTAGACATCCTTCCCCTTGTTCGAATCGCCCAAATGCTCGTTGGCCCCGTTCACCACCCCCACCTGATACAGGAACCAGTCGCCGAACGGACGCCCATGCACATCGACGCCGGTTTCATGGCCTGAGTTATAGAGCGAGGATGCGAAGGGAGACAAATAGTTGCCTGACCGATCGTAGAGGCCGTAGAACTTCGTGGCGAAGGCGCTGGGCGCAAGCCCTACCCGGTTAAATGCGCAGGGAGAGAAGGGTGGACAGCCGCCCTTCTGGCTTTCTCCGACATCGCTCAACTGTTGGCGCACCGTGGCATAGGACGAGAAGGCGTTGGGGTCGAACTTTCCGACTCGCAGATGCGCGAGATTATGTGACCCAAGGTTATTAAAGGTCACGAAGCCTCGCTCCACCTCGGCGCCACCCTCTCCAACAGGATGGCCTAACTCGACCATAAACCCAATGTTTTTGGCCACAGTCCCGCCGGCAAACAACACGAAATTTCTTGGAAACGTAAACTCGGTTTTGTTTTCAACAACCCCGGCATCAGCGCCTGCAGGGTTCTGCTTGTTGAAACCCCAACTACTCACCGCATTGCCGACCAGGCGGAAGCCGACATACTCGCTCACATCGTCCAAATTCAGATCGCCAAATTTTTTCTTACCGGTACTGCCGCCGTCTTCTACGCCGGGCAATTGATAGCCGTTTTCGAGAAACCGCTGGCCGAACGCGTTCAACATTGGCGGCGCCGTGTGGCAGTCCATGCAGTTGGTATTGTATTTCCTGGCAAAGGCCGGGATGGCCTGCGCTTCTTCAGGCGCCAGGAGAAATGTCAGTAGCGTACCGCAGAGGATACTCAGTGTGACGATGACGATGGAGACACGCGTGAACACAGTGGCCACTGTTCCAATTGAATAATCGGGGACACACTTGACCGGCCAATGCGGCATCCACAACTGCACCCGCACACACCGCTCACGTCGTTATGACGTTAGCAGATCGTTCACTTCTGGCAATCTATTTTAGGAATTACGCACTGATGAGGGGAAGATTCGTTCTACGCAGACTCAAAAAGATCCGCCAGGTTCAGCAGCCTGTCTGTCCCGTTCATAGGGCTCCAGTTCGATCTGCTTCACTGTGTCCTGAAGGTGTGCCCATTCCGTCGGAGTAATCACCTCAAACTCAAGGCCGAACTGCTGCTCTCTGCTCCACCGGACAATCGCCGCCTCAATCTTAATTGGGGGGTTTTGCTCTATCACCTCGATCTGGACCTCCAGAGAGGCTCCTGGCTGAACATCGATGGAACTTTCGATGCGACAACCCCTGGTGGAGAGATCGGCAACGCGACCCTCTCCGCCGACCATGCCGACGGAAGAAAACGAACTACGAAACTTGACGGGAAACCTGAGGTTCTTTCGTTGTTCCATCGGCTACCTCATAATCGATACGATACTACCCCTTTATATTCCCTATCGGACGCAATTCCGCCACCTTTTTTGTAATTCCTGCACGATCGACCGACTCGACCACCTCAGAGATATTTTTGTAGGCCAGGCCTGCCTCTTCCGCAAGGCCCGACATCGATACGGCTTTGACCAGAATCCCGCGCTGTTTCATCTGTTCTTGTAGCTGTGCGCCGTGAATGGTTTTTCTCGCTTGCGCGCGCGACATCGTCCGCCCGGCCCCGTGCATCGTCGATCCAAACGTGTCACGCACTGCCTGATCAGTTCCCACCAACAAGTATGACCCGGTCTCCATCGACCCCCCGCAGATGACCGGCTGGCCTGTCTGTCGAAACATGTCTGGCAACTCAGGACTCCCCGGCCCAAAGGCCCTGGTCGCTCCCTTGCGATGCACCACCAGCTCCCCCTCTGCATACCGTTCGACCTTAGCGATGTTATGCGCCACGTCATACACCAGCTCCATCCCCAACGCCTCGGCAGACTGACCGAAGACCGTCGCAAAGGCCTCGCGAATCTGGTGCGTGATGACTTGGCGATTGGCAAAGGCCGTATTCGCGGCGCAATTCATGGCGGAAAAATACTCCTGCCCCTCGGGAGATCGAAACGGTGCGCAGGCCAACTGCTGATCCTGCACGGTGATGCCGTAGCGGCGCATGGATTTTTCGAATTGCTTGAGATAGTCGCTCGCCACTTGATGGCCGAACCCGCGCGAACCGCAATGCACCATCACGACGATCTGCTCGTTACCGGTAATGCCGAGCGCCGCTGCCGTGACCGGATCGAATATCCGTTCGTTCGAGACCACCTGAACTTCGAGATAGTGATTACCGGACCCCAAGGTCCCCAGCTGATTGATACCTCGTTTAATCGCGTGGTCGGTTACGACCGACGGATCGGCCCCTTCGATGCAACCACCTTCTTCCATGCGGGCAAGATCCCGATGCCACCCGTATCCCCGTTCTACACACCACTTGGCCCCATGAGTCATCACCCGACAGAATTCTTCCCCCGAGAGCCGAACAAATCCGCTTGCTCCGACACCGGCCGGAACTTTCCGAAAGAGTTCGGTCATAAGCCGCTCCAAGCGAGGCTGTACATCCGCCAGCGTTAAGTCCGTCCGAATCAACCGCATGCCGCAGTTGATGTCATATCCCACCCCGCCGGGAGAAATGACCCCTTCATCCACGCCGAACGCTGCAACGCCGCCGATCGGAAATCCATAGCCCCAGTGTCCATCCGGCATACAGAGCGCATACCGGCGAATACCTGGCAGGCAGGCAACATTCGTCACCTGATCGAAGACCCCGGAATCCATAGTCTGAAGAATTCCCTTGGTGGCATAAATTCTGGCCGGCACCAACATGCCGGGCTTTTCAGAAATGGGAATTTCCCAAATCTCGTCCGTAATCCGATTGACCGTCATGTCGGTGTTGAGATTCATATCAAGTGGCCATGACCAACCTGGCGAGACCTACTGGATGAGCGAGGGTTCGAGGTCCGAGGTTCGATGTTTTAGGAACTTCGAACCCAGAACTTCGAACCGCGCCTTTTCCACTTTCAGGCCGCTTTAGACGTCGAGCACCACGCGCACCTTCCAGCAGCCGCCTGTCTGCTTGAGCTCGTAGAGATGTTTCGTGACCCCCTTCACATCGGCGTGGAGTTCTTGTGTCTGCTGATCTACCGGCGCGCCGATCAGACGTGCCTGCAACAGCCAGAGGTCTCCTTCCCGCGTCAGAGTGAGCGGCGCCTCTCGGAAAACCACCCCAGCTGCGTCCTTCCAATAGACCACCTCCGACAACCAATCGAACAACAGCGCCGACGGATCAAGATCGCTTCGTTCAATCGCACGCTCCCACCCACCGGATACCGTGGAAGGAGTCGCCATAGTCTCTAGGACGGCCTGTGTGGCGCCGCGAAAGACCTCCTCGATCGTCTCCCCCTCAGCCTCAAAGCCGATATCGGCCCAGGCAATCTCTTCAAGAAACCGAAAGGTCCAGGCCATAGACATCAGACCGGCGGCGTGGCGCGTCGCACTCGCCGAATGAGGGACTGGAGGTGGCTGAGCCCAGGGAACGTATGTCCAAAGGGATTGGGGATTTTCCCCTTGAGTAACATCTTGATGCCCAAAGGCAGGATATGCAGCAGCCCACGAGGGGCAAACCCGACCACTTTCAACGGCATGATCGCTTCGTTCAAACGCCCTTGCTGCTCGACCAGATCGGTAAAGCCAAGGATGTGCCGCGCGCCTCCGGTCGTCGCGAAGCCCTGTTCGAGCGAAGCCCGCCGCAACCTGACGATCGCCTCCATCGGTTTGACATCTTTCGGACAGACCTCCACGCAGAAGTTGCAGCGTGTGCAATCCCAGATCCCATCCTCGTCTTGAAGCGCCGAGAGCCTGGCCCTTGTCGATGAAAGAGATTCTCGTTGGTCGGAGAGGAAACGATCGGCCTTCGCTAAAGCGGCAGGACCGGCAAACCCCTTCGAGACTTCATGCACCGTACAAGCTGCAACGCAGGCGCCGCACATGATGCAGGCATCCACATTGTGAAACTGCGGATTGGCCTGGCCTTGCGCCAGCGTCTGAACAGACACGTCCCCATCCGCAAGCCTAACCCCCGGGACCAACCAGGGATGCACGTCGTGGATCTTCTTCCAAAACGACGCCATATCCACAACCAAGTCCTTGATCACCGGGAAGTTGCGGAGCGGCGCGACCGCGATGTGCCCATGCCGTTCAAGTTCTTTGCGGAGAGAGGTGCGACAGGCCAGCTTCTCACTGCCATTGATCGTCATCGCACAGGATCCGCAAATCGCTGAGCGACAGGAGTAGCGAAGGGCCAAACTCCCATCGCACTCGTTCTTGATGCGGATCAACGCATCCAAGACGGTCATCCCGCGACCGACGTCGAGCCGGATCTCTTGAGGATGGGACGTGGAATCGACTTCGGGATTGAATCGTTGAATCGTGAAGGTGAGGCGCATAGAAGACGTGAAACGTTAAACGTAAGGCGTGAGGGGACAAACGTGGAGAGACTACTTGCTTCTAGCCCCTTACGCCTAACGCCTTACGTCTTGATCAGCCTAGCTCGAATATCTTTGGAGAGTTCGTCAGATTGCGGCATCCGTCTTTGGTGACGAGCACCATGTCCTCGATACGGACGGCGCCCAGGCCGGGGTAGTAGAGGCCCGGTTCGACGGTGACGACGTGGCCTTCTTGGAGCAGAGACCCGGTGCGGCTGATACGCGGCATTTCATGGATATCGAG
>JANOOS010000243.1:0-7228 GCA_031421455.1 Nitrospira sp. | reverse complement strand
GAGGCACGAAAGGCCGGGGAATGGATCGAGCGCGAGAGCGGAGAGGTATCCCACTCCTCAAACACACGCTCATGGCAGCGTTTGCACTTGCTGGAAGTCGGAAAGGCCTGTTCGATAGTACTCTGCGACAAAGCGGCTTCTTGCGCAACAGGGCCTCGGTCGAACCAGGGAGCAAGACATAACGCCACCACGGCGATCACTACACCAATTCCAATTTTCATACGGCTCGACTTTCGCACCATCATCTGTTCTCTCTCCAGGGATGGGGGCTGATTGATCTTCCATTGCGCGCGTCCAACGAGGGCCTTCTGAGGCCGCGCGTTGCGCGAGCACAGAAGATCATCAGGCCCCATCCCTTCCCCTGCTGGCGGGCTTTTTCAGCATCCTGCTAAAGGCTTTTGACCCGGTACGTCAAGAGCCGCGGCTGCGTATACTCATTGAAAATCATATTCGCATTCTCCCGCTCTTTGTCAGTCGCCAAGGTAGCGAGATACTTATCCTTGAGCGCCGGTTTGGGCATCGGAATCAACGCATAGTTCAACACCGCTTCAATCGATGCAGCAGTCGATCCTGGCGGGATCGCAAGGGAGAACGGAACTTTCCGCGTATGGCCTCCCTTGATGAAGGGATCGGGAATCGGGCCCCGGAGAATTTTGTCGTAGGGCAAGCCGAACTGATTGGTTTCTTCCTTTAGTATCCTGCCCTGCGCATCCTTGGCGGTCAGGATCAGGTAGAACTGTTTGAGCACCGGGTCACCGCCGGGAAAGCTGTGAGGGAGGCTGCCGATCCTCACCAGCGCCGTCCCCTCCACGGCAGAAGCAGATTTGGTAGTCTCAAGATCCACACGGGGCATCCATTCGGCCTGTACGTTGCGATTCTTGATAAGGGCGCCGGGAACCACCACACCGCGAAACCAGTGCCGGCCAATTGCGCGGGTCATGGCGCCGCGCTTCGAAATAGAACTACCGGTCGAGGGTTCCATGTGGCAGTCTTGGCAAATCGTCCCCTGCAAGATCTCACCGGCCAAATCTTTCTGCATCACATCTTTCACTTTATCGAAATGGCAGGAGGCGCAATAGTTCGAGCCACGAAACAGTTCAGATTGCGTGGCAGGGTGAACGAGGTTTTCCTCCGGATTCGCATAGGGCCCATAGATCATCTTGCCCGGCTCGATCTTGAACGAAGGCGGAGAGTCGGCGGTCTGCTTAGTCTCCTTGATCAAATGGCAAGAGGCGCAGCCAATACCTTCCACTTGCGGCTTGCCGGACAATACCTGCGCTACAATCTTGTCGACATGTTGCGGGAACACGGTGGTCGATGGCGCATGACAGGAGAGACAGCGACGGCGCTCATCGGCCGTTGGATTGGTCTGCAGCCAGACGCCCAAGACCGTGCGGAAAACCGGTGACTCCAGCGACGTACCATGCATGAGCGCCGCATCGACTCGGCCAAACGTTTTGAGATCCGGCGTCTGTTCTCGCACGCCTTTCCACTCTTCATAGTGCCGATCGTGGCACTGCTTACAGTCTTCCGATCGAACGAAGATCTTTTCAATCTCTGCCACCCAGTCGGCCTGAACCTCTGCCTTCTGCGCAATGGCAGAACCATGATACAGGCTGATGTTCCCTGCAAAAAGCAGGAAGAAGAGACCTGCGGCAATGTGCTGCGCATACCTGCTGCGTCGTAACATCTTCAATCCCGTTTACAGCCGACGAAATGGAAATTTATCCCCCACCCGACCGGATCTCCTGGATCAGCAGGCTCATAGGTGCCGACGGTAAAGTTACAGGCTTTCATCCCCCGCTTGATCGCTCTCCCGAAATCGATCATGTTTCTGATCTCGGCTTTGTCGATTTCCTTGATGATGGATCGGACCTTGATGCCGGCATTGTCGGCGCGCGAGCTCCCGATCACTTCGAACACCGCGACGCCCTGCGCCCGTTCAAGATTCAATTCTTTTTTGATGGCTTCGTCTACATCTCCAACAATCACGCCAAATTCTTCACCCAATCGCGAGGCTTCATCCACAGTCATCGGCTCCCGATCTGCCGCGCTGACCGCTGCCGGTGCGAGACCGCACAGAACCCCCAGACAGAGGCAGACACACAAGAAAAAAGCCCTTCTACTCCGAAGGGCCTTTGTCTGAGTACTGATTGATCTGATTTGACCATCCTTCAACAAATCCGCCTCTCATCAGAAACACTCCCGCAGGATGCTCAAAAAGGCCGTCCAGCAAGGCCGCAGGCGAATCGAAACCGGAGGCGTACCCTCAGGGGTACGTTGAGGATTTCGATGAGTCGAGAACGCCGCTGGCGGGTTTTTTCAGCATCCTGTTACAGCATCCTGCTTAGAGTTTCGCAACTGGGTCGATGACAAGCTGAAACCAGGGCGCGACGGCTTTCTGTCCGTTCCGCTCTTTGTTCTCACCGTTCCATACGGCAAACGACACGGTTTGCATCCGGCCGGGAATCAACTTGGCTTCGTTCTCTTGCTCTTCACTCACCAAGGGTCTGTGCATCACGACATGCCACACTCCGTCCTTCCACGCAGCCTGCCCTTGAACCCGGCCCTGCTTCTCTTTGGTCGTCAGGGTGCTGAAGCCCCCGCCGATGAGATCCTCGACAGAAGAGACCCGGCGCGGAATAACTTCAAACGTCCGCACACCGTCGCGAGCTTTCTCGGAGGTCTTGGCGGCCCGGCGATCGATATCGCTCTGCCAGTCGGCCTTCCAATGCCATATATTGATATAGTGATCGAGCTGGCCCATGCAAAAGAACGAGGGCGCATCGCCGAGCGGCAATCCGATCGCGACGCCGTCGCGAAAAGTCCCCGGCGTCAAGCGGTCGTTCTTCGTGTTGTCCTGCCATTCAAGCAGAAAGGCGATCTCGGTACCGTTGTGGAGCGACCGCACGGTCAAAGCTCGTGCGCTCGGGTCCGGCCAAACTGGCCTGGTAATGATCTGCCCGCTCAACGGAAGCGTCATCGGCGAGGCCTTGGCCCAGGCGGCATCCTCTGGCCCCGTCGGCAGTTCTCCTTCGATAAGGCGTGCGCGAATAATCATCCCCTCAGAACTGACGAGAGGCACGCCGAATCCAACCAAGACGCCGGCTACAACAAGAATAGAGAGAAATAGAAGAAGCAACGGGCGGGAGGGAATCTTCGTCGTCTTACGCACTATGCAAGACCCTCGGGTGACCGCACGAGCAGGTCGTGATGGGCTCAGACTACCATACAGGCCGAGCGAGGCCAACCCGACTACAGGCGAATTGCTACCAGAGTTTCACGCGGCGAATCTTGTTTTCGCCCCGTTCGCAGATGTAGAGATAGCCCTGGGAGTCCAGTGAGAGTCCGACTGGAGAGTTGACAACTGCCTCCACTCCGAGAAGTCCGTCTCCATGTTTCACTGTCCCCGCCGATTCTTTCGCCACGAAGCGCGCGGCGCCGCAGCCGCCCATATTCTTGTCTTCGTAACCGCTGTCTCCATTACCAGCCACCGTCGTGATCAGGCCGGTCGTCACGTCCACCTTGCGCACGCGGTGATTCATCGTGTCGGAGATGTAGAGATTGTCCTCCCGATCGACCACCACCGCTTCCGGCGCATGGAGCATGGCTCTGATCGCCGGCTTGTCGTCGCCGTCGTAACCGTACCGGCACACGCCAGCCACGGTCGAGATAATCCCACTACGATGATCGATGCTGCGTACACGATTACTGCCTTTGTCGACGAAAATAATATCGCCTTTCCCATTCACCGTGATCCCAACGATATCGTAGAGGCGGGCTTCGAGCGCGGGCTTTCCATCGTCGAGGTACATGGACATATCCAGTCCATCGGAACAAACCGGCATGAGCCATCCATGATCGTCGCTGAAATCGATGCCAATGGCATCGCCGGAAAGTACCACCAGATTTCTCGCCACGAGCGGCTGCTCGCGGGCCTCGTCCTCGGCAGTCCAAGTTCCGGCGACGGTCGTCACCATGCCGGTCTTGGGATCGTAGCGGCGAATTCGATGCGCCTGAGTGTCGGCGATGTACATCACGTCGTCGGGAGCAAAGGCGATGGCAGCAGGCCAAGTGAGATTGGTCTCGAGGGCCGGACCATCTCCGTTGAACCCATGCTGCCCGGTGCCGATGATCGTGGTAATAATGCCGGTCTCACGGTCCACTTTCCGGATACGGTTGCTGCCGGAATCGCAGATATAGAGGTCGTTGCAGGAGTCGAACGCGACGTCGAGCGGCAAATAGAGCCCTGCTTCCCCACAGAGGCCTTCGTCGCCGCTATAGCAGGTTTCGCCGATGCCGGCGAAGTTATGGAGCGTGCCTTCCCGAAGATTAACTCGCCGGATACGATCGGATCCGGACTCGGCAAAATAAAACCAGGTCTCGTCCTTATCGAGCGCAGCATGATGCGGCAATGGGATCCCGGACTTGACCGCCCGTTTTCCGTCGCCGGTGCTCCGGGCCTTGCCGTTGCCTGCGAAGGTTTCGATATAGCCGGTCGCGAGCTGAAGCTCAACTTCCATATGCCTGTCGCCCTATCCCGGCTGGTTAGCCGCGTGAAACTGAATGAACCGGCGCGGTTGTCTGTTCCACGGGAACCGATGCTTGCACCGTGGGTTGCGCCATCGCCTGCTGCGGAGCAGCTGTGGTCTGCTGCTGGGCTGCTTGGGCTGCTGGCTCAATCGCATCCGCTTCCTGTGTGGACTTCTTGAAGCCTTTGATTGCCTTGCCGATTCCTTCTCCCAGCTGCGGCAATTTCCCTGCGCCGAAGACGATCAACACGATGAAGAGGATCAGAATCATCTCTGTAAAACCAAGACTCCCAAACATGATGTGTCCCTCCGTATGAATGGGGCAATGAAACTCCCCGCAACAGCCTACTGCGTGGAAGCAGCCGCTTCGGCTACGAAGGCTGGAAGCTGCGGGGTATTAGACGAAAGAGAATCAGGATGCGCTGCTCTCTTTCGCCCGCTTGGAAAATCGTTCCTTCAACCGCTTGCGCGCCTGCTCGGCCTGCTCGAACATCTTCGCCTTGTCGTAGACGCTGATCAAGTTGTAGTAGGCTAGCGGCTCCTCGGGGTTCTGCTCAACAGCCTCTTCCATGACCTTGATGGCGAGATCTGTCTTCTTGTGATTCAACGCCAGCTCCATCAGCTTGAAACTGCCCTCTAGATGCTTCGGGTCCAATTCGAGCGTGCGCATATAACACTGGATGGCCATGTCGATGGTATTGTAGTCCGAGACCTGGGGGTTATCGAGTTCGACATAGACCCCGGCAAGATTGTACCAGGTTATGGGGTCGTCCGGTGTTATTTCCACGAGACGTTCATAATACGACTTAGCTTCCATAAACTTTTTTTTGTCGGCATTGACTCGCCCGAGGTTAAAGAGCGCCAGGACGTCGTGGGGGAATACATCGAGCGCATGCTTGAACTCGGTTTCCGCTTCGTCCGTCATGGTCTTCGTCGCGTAAATCGTGCCCAGATTCGAGTAGTACATGGCGAGCGACCGATTCATTTCTGTGCGGAGCCCCTCCGCCATCTCAATCGACTTCTTCACCTCGACAAGCGCATCGTCCATTCGCCCTTTGCTGAAGTACAGCTCGCCTAACCGGCAACGGGCTTGAAAATCGTCTGGCTCGATCGCCAGAAGTTTTTCAATCTCGGCGATTTCTTCGTCGGGGTTCAGCGGCTGATCGCCGGGGTCCACGATCGTCTGGCTTTGTTCCGTAGCAGAAGCGGTTGGTTCATTCATATGATTTCCTGTTGTAAAAAGTCTGGTATCTGCTCAGGTAGATAGGCTGAAGGGGTTCAGGCTGAAGAGTTCGGACCTTCGGCCTGAACCCCTTCAGCCTGAACCCCTGAGTAGTTACTCACATTTCACCTTTCACGGCTCTTGCTAGATGTGTCCGCCCGCCAATGAATCCGGCGTACTGACCACGGGAGCATTCGTTACCGACGCTGGTTCCGTCGTATCGCGCCGCTGTCGGTCCATGGTCAAAAGCATGGCGCCGAGCACCACCATAAGCGTCAGATTCGAGTACAGGAGCGCATACCCCGCAATAAACATCAAACCAAGACCATACCCGGCAAGACGCCCCATGTTGAGTAGCTTAATAACCGTATACGACCAGCACAGCAAACCTGTCAGATAGAACGCAAACGGGAGGAAAAACGTGTAGCCCATGCCGAACTGAAAAATCCACCCGATGCCGTCTGCCGCCTTACGAATGTTACCGGCCATCCCAGGGTCATACCTATGGAGCAGGTAATCTAAGAACAGCATCGTCGTAAACACGGACACGGAGGTTGCCCAAAACCAGATGGCACGGCGGCGTTGCCGCTGATTGCGTGTACGGAATGAGACGCCCTGCCCATAGGCCCACATCACCAGGATGCTGGACAAGACTAAGAGCCCTTCCCCCCCTCGATGCGCCTCATACACAAAAGGTGGAGCCTGCACGGTTCCGATGAAACTATAGATGGTGGACACGATCTGATAATACAGCCAGCCCCCAACCCCCAGGAGATAGGTGATACCCATCGCGCGATGCGACCATTCAGTGTGGGTGGAGAGGTATTCCACCATCAGACAGATCAACGCAAGCAACGCCACCAAGTTATAAATCGCGGACCCCAGGAAGGCGGGCGGAACCAACAAAAAGCCCACCGTGAGGAGCAACAAAAGCGCAACACAGGGAATGACGATCCTGTTCGACCCTGTAAACCCACGACCGGCCATCCGATTGATGCCAGCCACACTCAGGGCAAGAAACAGCAGAATCGCCACAACATTGAGCAGCCACTGCCCGATCTGCGTCAGCGCCGTGAAGGTCGGGATAATCCACTCATGCTCCTGGGCCAACTTGCTGAGATGCATCCCCAGCCGCGACACGAGCCGATACAGGATCAATTCCGAGAAGGAGACGAGCAGGACGAGTTTGATCGTGTATTGAAACAGCAGGGACTGATCGCTGAGCTTCCCTGTAATCCGGTCGATGGTGGGATTCGTCGTGGCAATCACGCTATACACCCTTGCTGAACAGGCTCATCACGACCCAGTCGGCTGGGGCACACGCACTTCCTGAGCCTTGGCCCGTGCGATATACAGCAGTCCATCGGCCATCGAGTAGTTAAACGGTAACTCGCTCACGACTTCGCTGACCTTTTCGTAGACGTGCTGATACAGACGTTCCGCTTCGTCCGGCGTCATGCCTTCCGTCACTTCA
>JANOOS010000242.1:0-4222 GCA_031421455.1 Nitrospira sp. | reverse complement strand
CGTTCGATTCGCGGTGGCGAACACCTCGGCAGGCTTGCAGGACTTTCTCCGCTGGCCATCATTCCTTATGTCCCTAATCAAGACGATCTCAAGCGATTGATCCGGCAACGAATCCAGGTCGCTGTCGCTGGAGCGGGGGTGGCGGTGGCGCTGGTCGTGTCTGTGCTGGCGATGGGGTATCCGTTGGATGTTGTCTGGTTTGCAGCGCTCAGGAAGTTTGGGCTGGGTTAGGTAGCGGATTAGGTAGATAGGCTGAAGGGGTTCAGGCTGAAGGCTGATCTGGTCTATCTGGTCTATCAGGTTGGTTTTATTAGACCAGACAGACGAGACAGACCCAATAGACCAGACAGACGAGACATGCCTTCAGCCTGAACCCCTGAATCCCTAGAAAGAAAGAAAGAGAGATTCCGCCCATGAAAGACAAACTACTGAACGCGATGGATCGGTTTAAAGAGCAACAGCATGCCACGCATGCGCCTCACAGGTCGAACGGGTCACAGGCCGCCGCGCCACCGACTGTGATCTATTCGCGGACCCGGTCGGTTGTCATTCCCGACGAGGTATTGCAGCGCCATCGCATTCAGACCGGCCGCGACTCGAACCAGTTTTCAGATGCCTACAAAATCCTCAGAACCCAGGTGATCCACCGATTGCGCGAAAACAACTGGAACGTGCTGGGAATTACCAGCCCCAAAGACGGAGAAGGCAAAACCCTCACGTCGATCAACCTGGCCATCGCTCTGGCGGCTGAGCCTACCCAAACAGTTCTCCTGGTCGACGCCGACCTCCGCGCGCCGCACCTTCATGAGGAGTTCGGGCTGGAATCCAACGAGGGGTTGACGGAGTTTCTGCTGGACGACCGGCCGATCGAGGACATGCTGGTCTCTCCTGGGCTGGGTCGCCTGATTGTGTTGCCGGGTGGGAGGGGGACGGACCATTCCGCCGATGTGCTCACTTCTCACCGCATGAGTGCACTCGGCAAAGAATTGAAGCATCGTTACGCGTCTCGCGTCGTGATTTTCGATCTTCCGCCGGTGCTCGGCCAGGCGGATGTGTTGGCCTTTACGCCTCAATTGGACGCACTGTTGCTCGTTGTGGAGGAAGGCAAGACCACGGAGAGTGAGCTCCAGCAGGCCATGCAGATCCTAAAGGGCAGCGTCCCGATCCTGGGGACAGTGTTGAATAAAGCCGGTCGCGACCAACTCAGCCTGTCCAAGCTGAAGCGGGCGAATGCGGGGGATGTGAAACAGAGAGGGTAGGCGATCTATGTACGAGTCTTTCTATCAGTTCCGCACAAAACCGTTCTCCTTGTTGCCGGACCCGGAGTTTCTCTTCTTGAGCACGAGACATAAGAAGGGATTGACTCTCTTGGAATATGGACTCTACAACCGCGCGGTGTTCACCGTATTGACGGGCGAACCGGGAACCGGCAAGACGACACTATTGAACAAGATTCTTGACCTGAGCAGTGGCCAGTTTACCGTTGGAGTCATTACGACGACCCATCCGGATGCCGGCAGCCTCCTGCCATGGGTGGCTGATGCGTTCCGGCTGGATTGTTCCGGCCAAGATACGGTAGGCTATTTTCGGGCGTTCACTGCGTTTCTCGGGCGATCCTTTGCCGCGGGACAGCAAGTACTCCTCGTCGTCGATGAGGCCCAAAACCTCAACCTCCAAATGCTGGAAGACCTCCGCCTCCTGTCCAACATCAATGATGGCAAGCAGAGCAGTATCCAAATCATTTTGGCCGGGCAGCCCAACCTTCGCACGTTGCTCACCAGGGACGACATGCGGCAATTGGCCCAACGAGTGGCAGTGGATTATGCGCTCGAGCCGCTCAATGAAGATGAGGTGAGCGCCTATGTGCAGCATCGCCTCCGCGTGGCAGGGGGTGAGCCCGATCTCTTGACCGAATACGCCTGTTCGCTGGTCCACCAGCTTAGCGGAGGCAATCCCCGTCTGATCAATCAACTGTGCGATCTGGCCCTCATGTATGGCTTCGGGGAAGGGGCAGACCGCATTACTGCTTCGTTGTTGTTGCAGGCTGCTACCGACCGTGCGCAGGGCGGCATCCTGCCGACCGTTGTCGATCCAAGGACCGTCATCCTCGATCCGGCCAAGCTCAGCCAGGAATCTCAGGGGGGATTAACGCTACCACCGACTCCTATGACGGTGCGACTCGGTACTCCGGCGCCGGCTCCCGTGACCGTGCCACAGGATACTCCCCCCCCGACCGCTGTTTCGACCAGGGAGAAAGATCCTGCAGAATTGTATAGGGAAGGTCTTGCCTTGAAGGAAGCAGGATTGTATCGAGAAGCGCTGAAAAAATTCGAGGCGGCGGAAGGGAACCAAGCCTACCGTTTCAAGGCGTCTGCACAGAAGGGATTCTGTTTGCGGGCGATTGGAAAGCCGGATGACGCCGTCGTTTCATTTCGCCATACCCTTGCCCTCAACGGCGCGAAGGCTAGCGATATCCTGCATGTCCGCTACGTTCTGGCACTGACGCTGGATAGGCTGGGCCACAGCGATGAGGCCCAGGAGCAGTATCGTGAAATTCATGACGCAGACCCCACTTTCAAAGACGTCGCCAAACGAATCGACTCTGTCGATGACTCACCCAGGTTTCCAGTATCTTTCCTCAAGTCTCTTAAGCAGAACTGGCAGCAGTTCAGGGGAACGGCTGTGAAGCGTCCTTTGACAGGCGAGGTCCGAAGGCTGAAGGCTGAAGGCTGAAGTGTTCGGAACTTCGAACCAAGAACTCAGAACTCAGAACTTCGAATCGCGCCCGCTGCGCCCCACGAGTTTACCCGTCCTGGACCCTACCGTAACCCGGCTGTAACCATCCCTCTCTATCCTTCTCAAAGCTCCCGGATCGTTGTGTGCAATAGCTTTGGAGGATGCATGAGTGGTTGGTTTCTCAGAGCCATGAGAGGAACGGTACAGATCGCGCTCCTTGCCGTTCTGGTCTCTTTCTCCTGGTGGAGCGACGGGTGGGGAGGTCCGACTGAGGATGTCCTCTTGGAAAATAAGCAGATTACCATCGACCAGTGGGTTAAGTTGAAAGCGGAAGAGGAAAAACGAGACGCGAAGGCGATGGAACAAAGCCGGGGGATCAGCGATGTGCCTGTCCGGGAACGGTGGTATGAAAAGATCAGCATTCGCGGATATACCCAACTCCGCTACAATTTCACAGCGGGTAACGATCTCCTGACATCTCCGGGGGATCGCGCGATCGTCAGGAATAACGAGTTGTCGATGCGCCGCACCCGCCTTATTATAAGCGGGCAACCTCATGATCGCGTGATCGTCTATTTTCAGGGTGAATTTGCAGGCCTCGTCAACAATCAGGAAGGCACGGGGGTGCTGAGGGATGCCTATGCCGATCTCTATCTGACGGAGAACAAAGCGTGGCGAATCCGCGCCGGGTTGTCGAAGATACCGTTTGGATTCGATACCGTGCAGTCAAGCCAGAATCGGCTGGCGTTGGACCGCAACGATTCGACCTTTGCGGCAGTCCCGAATGAGCGCAGCCTGGCGGTCTTTCTCTACTATACGCCGCCCACGGTGCGCGAGCGGTTCCGCCGGTTGGTGGATAGCGGCCTCAAGGGGTCAGGCGACTACGGCATGTTCGGCATCGGGGTTTTTAACGGTCAGGGTATCGATCAGCGGGATGCGAACAAAAATAAGCACGTGGTTTTCCATCTGGCCTATCCCCATGAGTTTTCCAACGGCCAAATCGTCCAGGTCGGGATGGACGCCTATACGGGACAAGTCTTTGTTTCGACATCCCCCGTCGTGCCTACGGATCCATCGCTGTCTGTAGGACTTCCGGTTTCGCCGCAAGTTACGAACGGCGGCAATTATCTCGACGAACGAGTTGCCTGGCATATGGTCGTCTTTCCTCAACCGTTCGGCCTTCAAGCGGAATATAACATCGGGAGGGGGCCTCAACTCAATGGGGCCAGGACAGCGGTGGAACTCGGCTCCGTGCATGGCGGCTATATCCAGCTCTTTTATAACTATAAATGCGATACCTATTGCCAGAACATTTTCCCCTATGTGCGCATGCAGGAATATTTCGGAGGGAGCAAGCTTCAGAGTAATGCGCCGAGATCTTCAGTGCGGGAAACAGAGCTGGGAATCGAATATCAGTTCAATCGCGCGCTCGAATTGACCGTTGCCTATTCCTGGACTCAGCGAAGCTCGTCTGACTCCTCCTTCA
>JANOOS010000241.1:0-3907 GCA_031421455.1 Nitrospira sp. | reverse complement strand
GCTGATGAAGAGACGTTGCTCTTCATTGATCGCATCGGACACACGATTCCGCATGGGGGGAATGAGAAAGTCGCCAACGTAGTTGCAGCTCACAGTCCGGACGCGGATGCGAACTTTCTTGCCCTCTGGCACGGCCCCCCCTCCCCTTCTCAGGTGAGTCTAGCTTTTACGGCGTTCAAACTTTTGACGCCGGCGCAGCTTCTTGTACTTGTGCTTGCGCATTTTTTTACGGCGTTTTTTCAGCACACTGGACATGCGTTCTCTCTCCTGCAAAGGGCGAAGTTTAGAAGTTTCTGCCTCAAATTGCAAGGTCATCAACGGATTAAATTCAGCATGGTTGGGGCGGGGCCGACCGGCCGGGAAGAGAACCTATGATGCAGTGAGGGTGGGCTCACGGGCCGCTTGACCTGCCTGATACCCGTTTCTATACTGCAACCAGCATGGCATCTTACAAATTCTCGCTGCTTCCCATCTTGGTCCTGCTCGGCTCGATATCCTTGCTCGGTGTCGGCTGCGGCGGCAAGGCGAATCCACACCCCGAAGATCACGAACGGTACCTCCGTATCGATCGGGCAGTGGAATCACTTCGTCAAGCCTACGTGAAGAAAGATTCGTCGGATCTGGCATCGCTCATGATGCCAGGCGACCAACTTGAGCGGATGCGGGAAGAGGCGCAGGGTGATTTTGCAATATTTAGCGCCATCACGTTGGACTTCGTGGTCGAGCGCATTATGATCCAAGGGGATGACGTCGATGTGTTCGTGCATTGGCAGGGGCTGTGGAAAAAAAACGCGGACGATCCGGGGCTCCGCCAACGAGGCCATACGCGACTGCAGTGGGTCGGAACAAAGTCGATTCTGTTGCGCGGGATTCAGGGCGATACTCCCTTTGGTATGAACGCCCGGCAGGCCCCGATCGATCCCGCATATTCCCCCAAAAAGAAGTAATCCATGCCACTTCGTCGATCTCGTGCTCCGGTTCAGGCTGATTTTTTGGTCATCGGAAGCGGTGTGGCCGGTCTCCGCGCGGCGTTGGAGCTGAGCCGTTCCGGTCGTGTCATGGTGCTGACGAAAGGGCATCCGCTTCAGAGCAGTTCAATTCATGCGCAGGGCGGGGTGGCGGTGGCGATGAGTGAAGAAGACGACGTGGCCATCCATTTAACCGACACGCTTAAGGCAGGGCATGGGCTTTGCCGGAAAGAAGCGGTGCGGGTGCTTGTTGAAGAAGGACCTGAGCGGATTCAAGAATTGATTGGATGGGGGGCTAAGTTTGACAAAGTCGGCGGTAAGTTTGCCTTCGCTCGGGAAGCTGCTCACAGTCGAAGCCGTATCCTGCGCGCGCGTGGGGATGCCACGGGGAACGAAATGGTGCGAGTGTTGATTGCCGAGGTGAATCGGCAGGAGCATATTCAGCGATTGGATCATCACTTTACCGTCGATCTTGTCGTTGACGCTGGACGTTGCTGCGGGGCTGTTGTGCTGGATGAAGGGTCTGGCCGCCAATTCGTGTTGCCGGCTCGCGCGATCGTGCTGACTACCGGCGGCGCTGGGCATATCTATGCGCGGACGACCAATCCTCCGAACGCCACCGGCGATGGGATGGCCATGGCACTGCGCGCGGGAGCGGTGCTTCAAGATATGGAGTTCGTGCAATTCCATCCCACCGCACTCTATTTGCCGTCGAGTCCGCCATTCTTGCTGTCGGAAGCGATGCGAGGCGAGGGTGCGCAACTTCGTAACAATAAAGGGGCGCTGTTCATGCAGCGATACCACCCCATGGGCGCGTTAGCGCCGAGAGATATCGTGTCCCGTGCAATCTTGGCGGAGATGGCGGCGACGAAAGCCCGTCATGTCTATCTTGATGTGACTCACTTGGGAGCGGAGTTTGTGAAACGGCGATTCCCGACGATTTATGCCACGTGCCTTCGCTATGACATCGACATTACGGAAGAATGGATCCCTGTGTCTCCGAGCGCACATTATATGATGGGTGGGGTCTGGACTGATCTGAACGGTGCGACAACAGTCCCAGGGCTTTTTGCCGCCGGGGAGGTGGCCTGTAGCGGTGTGCATGGAGCAAATCGTCTGGCGAGCAATTCCTTGCTCGAAGGATTGGTGTTTGGCGTACGCGCGGCAGTAGCAGCCGTGGCGTTTGCAGATAGGCACGAGCGTCCTATACTGTCGTCTCAGGAGTCTACGCTTCGAGCAGGCCAATTCGGTACATTGGAGGATGCGGAAAAGTTGCGAAGCTCACTCAGGCGGACGATGTGGGGACAGGTCGGCGTCATTCGCTCAGGGGAGTCGCTTATCCGGGCTTGTGCGCAACTGTCCCGGTGGGCTCAGCTCGTGACCCAGCCATTTGCAAGCCGAGCCGCGCTGGAGGTGAAAAACATGGTGCAGGTGGCGCAATGCGTCGCGGAGGCTGCGTTGTGGCGAGAGAATAGCGTCGGGGCGCATTACCGGTCAGATTTTCCAGAGGTCAAGCGGGCCGGTTGGCAACAGCACAGTCGCCTATCGAGCGGGGAAGTCGTTAGCGGGAAGAGATCTCAGAAATCTCGGGGGTTGCTGTTGTCTCTGCGGGGGCGTATCGGCTGACCGGACGTTCCATAATGACGCCATCGCGGACCAGGAATGTGCGGTAGTATCGGAGGACCTTCCGAACGTATTGCCGGGTTTCATCGAACGGGGGAAGTGCCTGATACCGTTCGACTGCATTCTCTCCGGCATTGTAGGCCGCCAGGGCGAGCGGTAAATTGCCATGGAACCGGTTGAGCAGTTGACGTAAGTACTTGGCCCCCCCACCCACATTATCATCCGGATCATACATATCACGCACATCCATACGTATGGCTGTCTGCGGCATCAACTGCATCAGGCCAATAGCGCCGGCGCGAGAAACCGCCCGTGGATCGAAGTCCGATTCAGCCTTGATGACGGCTCGGATCAACGCGGGATGAAGCTGTTGTTGCGAAGAGTGCCGGCGAATGACTGGCTCAAGTTCTTGCTCGGACAAGGTGGCGTGGAATTGGCTGGATTCGATCTCAATTTTTTGATAGCGCGAGTCTGACGGGACGTTGGTGAGGGAGATCGAACCGTCGCGCCCGATGAACTGGTAAATTTCTGCCTTGGTCGTTGGTACGGAGAAGGCTAGTGAGCCAACCCCTGCGATCACCGTCGCGGTGAGCCCAATGGCAGCGTGCCGCCGCAGAGATGTCATTATGAGAGAAAAGATGTTGTGCATGGTTGCAACGATACCAGCCTGCCACTGGGTGTCAAGAAAAAGCATGTCTTGTGCCCGGTGCCAGCAGTAAAATAGTACGAAAAAACAATGGGGTCTATGGGGGTGTGGGACGGCTAGGGTTCTAAATAACGCGTTCGATTGGCCATAAATAGTCCGTGGAGCTGATGGGTGAGAGGTCCAGTGGTCCCATTCCCAATCGGATGTTCGTCCACCATGGTGACCGGCATCACTTCCATACTTGTATTGGTGAGAAAACACTCGTCTGCCTTCAGGAGCGCCTCGATGCCGAAATGTCCTTCGTCAATCGGGATCTGTGCTTCTTGTGCGAGGCTCAACACGATGTCTCGCGTGATTCCGTCCAGTAGGCCGCATGCAAGTGCCGGGGTGCAGAGCCGGCCTGCTCGGACAAAAAAGAGATTGCTGACGGTGCATTCCGTCAGATGTGACTCCCAATTGAGCAGGATACTGTCGAACGCGCCTGCAGCGATCGCTTCCCGTTTAGCCAGGATGTTGTTCAAAAAGTTTGTGGCCTTGATCTGGGGCGAGAGCGCACTGGGTAGGTTCCGTCTGGTTTTGGCAACGATCAGCTGCACGCCAGTTCGGTACTGTTGGGGAGGGGGAGGCTGAAGCGGTTTGGTCATAATCACCACGGTGGGGGTTGGGCATA
>JANOOS010000240.1:0-1553 GCA_031421455.1 Nitrospira sp. | reverse complement strand
CTTGCACGACTCCAGTCGGAGTGGCTCGCCCTATCCATCCGGTTCTATTTCACCTCGGCCCTGCGACGAGACGTCGATGGCGGGCTCAAGATCGCGCAGGACGCCCTCTGTGAAGGGCTCGGCATCAACGACAACCGCATCGTCGAAACCCACCTCTACAAGCACGTCGATCGGGACAACCCTCGGATCGAAGTGCGTTTGACGCCTGCATCCAGTTCCTAGCAGGAAGCTGAAAAAGTCCGCCAGCGGCGTTCTCGCATCGCTCAGAGGCTCAACGTACCGAAGCGTACGCCTCGCCTTTTCGCTCGCTGCGGCCTTGCTGAACGGCCTTTTTGAGCATCCTGCGAAAATATTCCGCTGTTGAGCCACAGGTACGGAACATCGAAATCCTGTTGTGCCAGAATGATTTTCCGCAGGATGCTCACGCCCCAAGTAAGACATGAGTCACGGGATGTCCACGCTAACCCGGACTATTCGTACCGGAGCGCTTCGATAGGATTGAGGCGCGCAGCCTTGTTGGCCGGGTATAGTCCGAAGAACAGGCCGACCACGAGTGAGAAGAAAAAGGCGAGCAGGATGACGTTGCCGGAGATGATCGTCGGCCAGCCGGCAATCAACGTTGTCAACTTCGCCCCGGCAACCCCCAGCACGATGCCTAACAGACCTCCCACCAGGCTCAAGGTCATGGCCTCGATCAGGAACTGCATCATGATATGCCGGCGTTTGGCGCCCACCGCCATACGGACCCCGATCTCTCTCGTTCGCTCCGTCACGGACACGAGCAGGATATTCATGATGCCGATCCCGCCGACCAACAGGGACACGGAGGCAATGGCAAACAACATCATCGTCAAGGTCTCACTGGTGCCTTCTTGGACCTTCCCGATATCGACCTGCGTCCGGATCGTAAAATCGTCCTCCTGCTCCGTCTGAATCCGATGGCGCGACCGTAATACCTCCCGAATCTGCTCGGCCGCCATCGGCAAATCCTCGACCTGATCGGTCGAGCCGAACATCGCCCCCACAGACCCGATAAATGACGTCCCGAATACCTTCCGCTCCGCAGTGCTAAAGGGAATAAAAATCACATCGTCCTGATCTGCCCCTTGCGCAGACTGGCCCTTAGGCGCAAGGACTCCAATGACACGGAACGGTACGTTCTTGATGCGAATCACCGCCCCCACCGGCTCTTCGCCAGGTTCAAACAGGTTCCCGACGATCGTCTGGCCGATGAGCGCAACTCGGGCAGCGCTTTCTAAGTCCGTCTGAGTGAAGGGCCCTCCGCTCGTAAAGGACCAGTCTCGAATGGTGAGATAGCTCGGTGAGATGCCGTTAATCGGCCCGTTCCAATTTCTGTTCCCATAGATGATTTGCATGACATCGCGCTTGGCCCATCCGGTATCGGCCAGCAAGGGGACGCGCTTTTTCAGATCCAAGGCGTCGGATACCGTGAGCGTCATCGCGCTCCCTTGACTCCCTCGTACGCCGCTCGCGGAGGTCACCCCTGGGAAAATGACAATAACGTTTGTGCCCATCGTCGCAATTTGCGCTTG
>JANOOS010000239.1:0-1738 GCA_031421455.1 Nitrospira sp. | reverse complement strand
TCTCGTCGGTTAACCCTGTGGAGGAACGCAGTTATGGTCACGCGGAGTCAGGGGGGGAATGTCCGAAGTCTTGTCGCAAGTATCGGTCTGGTCATGAGTGCCTTCGCATTTGCTGTCCTGCCGAGTGAGCCCACAGCGTTTGCCGCTGGGGTTCCAGCTGGGCTGACACAAGGATTTTCAGAGATCGTCAAACAGGTCACGCCGGCGGTGGTGAATATTGCGGTGACCGGAGGAGGGGAAGGCGGGGGACGAGGCCGAAGAGCGCCGATGCCGCCAGGTCCCTTTGGTGGACCTCCGGGTGAAGAAGCGCCAGGAGGTGAACTTCCGACCCCTCCGCCAATGCCTCCGGGGCATGGACGTCCAGATCAAAGCGCAGGATCCGGCGTCATTTTTGACCCGAACGGATTTATTGTGACCAATAACCACGTGGTCGAAGGCGCCACGCAGATCACCGTTACGCTCAGTGATCGACGGGAATTCACCGCGAAAGTGGTGGGAACGGATCCAAAGACGGACTTGGCTGTGGTCAAGATCGAGGCGAAGAACCTCCCAGCCTTAAAATGGGCTGAGTATGAGAAACTACAGGTCGGTGACCTTGTGTTGGCCGTCGGCAGCCCATTCGGATTGAGTTCCACCGTGACTCTGGGCATCATCAGCGCTTTAGGACGCGGGAACGTCGGCATTGCAGACTATGAAGATTTCATCCAGACTGACGCAGCAATTAATCCCGGAAATTCCGGCGGGGCGCTGGTCAATCTGCATGGAGAACTCATCGGGATCAATACGGCCATCTTCTCAAGGACCGGCGGGTCGGAGGGAATCGGCTTTGCCATTCCCAGCAGCATTGCGTTGGATATCGTTGACAGTCTGCAGAAGACCGGCAAAGTCGTGCGTGGCTGGATGGGTGTTGCGATTCAAGAGATCACGCCGGCTTTGGCCAAGTCCTTCAAGCTTCCGGAACAGCGCAAAGGAGTTCTCATCAGCGATGTGAATGAGAATGGCCCTTCCCATGCTGCGGGTGTGAAGCGCGGCGATGTAGTGATTGCGTTCAACGGGAAAGAAGTCCAAAACGTGAGTCAGTTGCGTAATCTCGTCGCGCGCACAATGGTCGGCAAGGATGCGCAGGTGAAGGTGTTGCGAGACGGCAAGGAGCAGACCATCGCCGTGAAGGTGGCGGAGCGACCGACGGATGAAATGTTGGCGAAAAAAGAGCCGACAGCTCCGAAGGAACCGGTCGAGACGGTCAAGCTGCCGGATAATGTCTTGGCCTCTCTCCGTGTGCAGGGATTGGATGCGGCCACGATGAGTCAATTGAACATCCCGGCGAAGATGACGGGTGTGGTCGTAATGTCGATCGAGGGCGGCGGTCCTGCGGAATCGGCGGGTCTGCAGCGCGGCGACGTGATTCAGGAAGTGAACCACGAAGTCGTGAAGACTCTTGACGACTATCAGAAAGCTTCGAGTAAGTTGAAAAAAGACGAGTTGGCTGTCCTGCTCCTGAGTCGACAGGGGAACAACCTGTTTGTCGCGGTCAATCCCAAGTAACAGGCATGACGCTGGCTGCGACCGCTCGGCATTCGAGCGGTCGCAGCCAACTATCGGATGAACGGATCGTATGTCCAACGGCCTGAATTCACTGAACCAGTGGCTGCAAGACACGATCTTTAAGCCGCTGGAAGATAAGAAAATGCCGGTCATGGAGCACCTCGTGGAGCTCCAGGTCAGGCTGACGCGCGCG
>JANOOS010000238.1:0-4291 GCA_031421455.1 Nitrospira sp. | reverse complement strand
CTCAAACTTGCAACGGCAAATCCTGCATTCCACCGCCACGGTCGGTATGCCGAAAGTGGAGTCAGGCAAAAAAACCCTATCAGCGATCAACCCGGAAATCACGATCAAGACCTATCACCAGAACGTCGACAGCGACAATATCCTTCCGCTGATATCAGAGTTCGATATGGTGCTGGATGGATCCGACAACTTTGCCACACGTTTTCTCGTAAACGACGCCTGCTTCTTCGCCAAGAAGACCCTTATTTCAGCCAGCATGTTCCGCTTCGAAGGCCAGCTCACGACGATTAAGCCCCATGCAGGCTATCCCTGCTACCGCTGCCTCTACCCGGAACCACCACCGGCTGGACTCGTTCCCAATTGCCAAGAAGCCGGCGTCTTGGGCGCCCTCGCTGGGACTATGGGCATTCTTCAAGCGTCGGAAGCGATCAAGGAAATCCTCGGCATCGGCGAAACCCTGGCCGATCGCCTGCTGATCTACGACGCCCTGGAGATGAAATTCAGAAAGGTCCGTCGTCCCAAAGACCCGGCTTGCCCGCTCTGCGGTCAGAATCCGAAGATCAAAAATCTCAGCATGGACTATGCCGTCAGCTGCACGATTTAACGAAGCCAGGTCTGATGAAACCCAGTCTGAAAGTCAAAAGTCGTCTGAAGCCAGGTCTGAAAGTCGTCAAGTCATAAAGTCTCCACAATGATCATTCAGATTGAACTGACTTGATGACTTTAGGACGTTGAGACTCTTACGTTCCATGACTACGTCGCTGACCATCCCTCAATCGATCCTCGACAACATGGTGGCCCACGCTAGGGAGCTTGATCCCTATGAGTGTTGTGGGCTCTTGGCCGGAATCAACGGAGCCGTCACCCATGTCTATCGGATCAAAAACATCGTGGCGCTTGAAGGGGCTGAGAAACTGTCGTCCTTTGACCCGGCAAAAGCTGCACACTTAGAACGGCTGTCACCGGCTGAACGAGCCGAAATCGCCTTCGTGATGGATATGCAGGATTTTTCCGTTGCGAAGAAGGATATTCGAAACAAAGGCCTGGACCTACAAGTGGTCTACCATTCCCATCCTCATGACCCGGCACGCCCTTCGATCACCGATATCAAAATCGCTACCGACTACGAAGAAATCTGGCCAAAAATCAACCTACCCATCCCCGCCTATCTGCTCATCTCCCTCATGGAGAAATCGAAACCGGATATTCGGGGATACTGGATTACGGGTGGGAATGTCACGCAAGCGCACATCACGACGACAACCTAAATGCGGTCTATCTGGTTGGTCTGGTCTGTCTTGTCTCTCTGGTTGAACCAGACAGACCGAATAGACCTGACAGACCAGATAGACCCTCGCTCAATACTTTCTGAATTGTTTCCGCTTGGCCTCAGTGCGATAATGGCTGCATAGTTTATTTTATAAGAAAGAGGGCTCGTCATGTCAGACATGCGTACAACTCTTCTCGCCGTCTTCTTCAGTTTCGCCCTTCTCGGTCTGATCGCGCACCCTAGCTTTGCCGAAGACAAGAGCTTCTACAGCCCCGTCATTCAAGTTGATACGGAAAACCATCGAGTCTTGATTTCCACGTTTGGGTCTGTTTTTTGGATCGATGCTCCAGACGCGGCCAAACCGCACATCGAGAAACTCCCGGTATCAGGCCTCGTGGATTTCGTCGTCGAGATGAGAGGGAACGAGCAAGCGCCCCTGCTGAAGACCTGGAAAGTAAAATCGGGTGAGACAAGCTGCAAGTACTTCGATGGGAAAACCTGCAAATAAAGAATTTTTCTGCCTGATCAGTTCGCTACTGCTTCTTTCTCCCGAAGTTGTTTGTCCAGCACAAATGTTCCAAACGGAATAATAGACGCAACGAATGCGTAGAGTGAAAACATGACAGACCATCTTTGTCTGAAATGTATCACGGCCAACAGGCCGACATAGAACACAAATAATCCTCCGTGTATTGACCCCACGACTCTCACCACCTCCGGCATCCCCATGAAGTATTTCATCGGCATAGCAACGAATAACAAGGTGAGAAATGAACTACCTTCAGCTAAAGCGATCATTCTAAACACTCTGATCTGGCTCATATTTATTTTTCTTCCTTCTTCCCATCAAATTTAAAATCCGGTAACGGGTAACTATGCAGTAATTAAACACAAAAAGACTCCCCTTTGCTTTGCCTGACGTCAGGTTGGCAATCATACCCACCACTCCGCGTTACGAAGTACAGAAACGCATTTTAACGAGGTGTCCCAGTGCGCGACCGACATGTGACGGTCCTGAGAGACTACAAGCGCCACCGACTCCCGGTTCGCAGCAACAAATCGAACGGCAGACTGATGCCTAGTTCCTCCCAGATCCTCCAGGGTCGACGGAATCACTTCCTGCTTTCCTGGCTCAGCGCGGAACAAACATACTTTCGGCACAATTCCATTGTCGACGGCAATCTTTCATCCGAATCCCAGCACCTCCAGATCTCGGGTGACTACGATCGCGCCGTCGACTGTAGCCAGTGAAGCGGCTGCGCGGACTCCTCTGTCCATTCCACCCCAGTTGGTCGCAAGAATGCCCATTATTAGATTCTTCAGATCGTCTAGCATGGGCGTATCCGCAAGGCGTTGCAACATTTGTCCTCGGGCAACCCCGTCGGCGAGATTCTTTCGTATCAGATCGCGAATCGTGGTGTCGGGAATCGCAAAACGATATGGGAATGGGTTGACAGATTCGAACCATGAGCCAGTTTCGCCAGGTACGATCAAGATGAGCCCACCATGACCGTCTCCAGCTATTTGCCGGGCCAGATCGGCAAGCGCAACGCTCTCTCGCCACACTGCCTGTGTCTCGGTAAAGTCGTCTGAAGGCAGAACCTTTTGCAGTACCCGCTGCATATAGACGGCAAGATTGGTACAGGTTCCTTCGATGATGGGATTGGTTCGCCCATTGAGCACCGCGAATGGTTCAAATGGCCCAACATTGACGCGGACGGTTCCAGGTTCGGACACCTCCACCATAACCGGATCAACGATTGCCCTGGGACGGGTACGACAATACCCCCAGATGATTAGGTCGTTACCGACTCCCGACACAGCCAGGCAGCCACCTGAAGGAACCGCCGGCGCTAACTTGGCAATCTGAACTTCGTCATAGGCGACAGGTGTGGCGAACGAAACCGCATCACTTGTGTTCTCTAGCGCAACTGCGGCAACTCGCACTCGTGTCGTACGGCCCTCGTTCAAGCGAAGACTCGCCCAGAAAGCGGTCTCGACCAAAAGCGAGATCTGCTCGCGGGTGAGCACTTGAACGTAACCAAGTGGACCAGGAAATCCCCGATGGATCATCTCAAGATGTGCAAGCTGCTCGTGAATTTTACCGACAACTGCAGATTCAGGTGGGAACAGCCTGGTCATCTGAGATTCCAGTCGGATATCTGAATCACGCATTGGCCCACCAAGCTATACTTCGACGTCCCAATCATTTCTGTAACTCAAGCATGGACTGCTCCATAATTGCCCCCTATCAGCAAGGGGACAGGAGCAAGCGATTCTATGAAACCACGATAACTTGCGGGGACAATCACAAGAGCACGTTGGTGTCTTATGCTGCACATTTCACACGTCCTAACACTCCATTCAGGACTCGCTAGAAAGCCAATCCGCCAGGCTCTCTACACCTGCCTGTCCCACCAACATACTCTCTAGCTATTCACGCAGCCGACATCATAAAACGGAACCCTCAGCGAACCTGGCGCATTGTCATGCGCCACATGTGCCCAGTCAAATGCACGCTGGCAACATATTATAATGAGGATGTTCAAAAAGCCCGTTCAGCGAGGCCGCAGCGAGCGAAGACCGGAGGCGTACCCTCTGGGGTACGTTGAGGATCTGAGCGAAGTGAGAACGAAGCTGGCGGGCTTTTTCAACATCCTCATTCTCCGCTACCCGCCATGTCGTCGATAAGCGGCCTATTGATGTCGGTGCACCCGACGCAGATGGTATCGAAGAGGGTCTCGGCATCGGCTACAAAGTTCTTCTCGTCGGTGAGTTTATCGGCCATAACCTGGGCATGGCAGGTTTCGCAGAGCATCATCAGCCCACGCGACACGCCTACGGTTTTTCTCCCCGTACTCCCAGCCATGGTGTCCTATACCGACCCCTTCTGCCTCGCTAGCCAAAAGTCTTCAGCCTCGAGGTCGATCCCGCACACGGCACATTCATAGATCTTCTCATCAGCCGGAAGCTGGATTTCCGTCCGATCGATGCGCCCACGGCAGACATGATAGAACCGCC
>JANOOS010000237.1:0-4799 GCA_031421455.1 Nitrospira sp. | reverse complement strand
GGTCCCGACTCGCTATGAACTGCGATTGGAGCCGGACCTGCCTACCGCAAGCTTTGCTGGACAGGCAACCATTACCCTCACGATCCATCAGGCAACCTCTGACATCGTCTTCAACGCCATTGAACTCGACATTACCTCGGCACAGATCGAGGGAGATTCAGGCTCGACGAGACAGGCTACGATTACGTTGGATAACGCGCTCGAACGCTGCCATCTCACATTCGCCACGCCTCTCTCGCCAGGCGCGTGGAAGCTGACGATGACCTTCCGCGGGACGCTTAACGACAAGCTCCGCGGGTTCTATCGCAGTATCTATAAAGACGAACATGGCGCGACTCACAACATGGCCGCCACACAGTTCGAAGCCACCGATGCTCGCCGGGCTTTCCCCTGCTGGGATGAGCCGGACTTCAAGGCTGTCTTTGCCACGACATTGGTCATCGATCCGGCTGTCACCGCAGTCTCCAACAGCATGATCGCATCCGAAACGCTTGCAGGGGGGAAGAAGGTTGTCCGTTTCGCAGATACGATGAAGATGTCCACCTACCTGGTTGCATTCATCGTCGGTCGGATCGAGCCGACCGAACCGGTGATGATCGGCCAGGCCTCGCTTCGCCTGTGGGCTGTCCCTGGGAAAAAACATCTGACCAAATTCGGCCAGGACATTGCGGCAGCGTCACTCTCATTTTTTGAGAGCTACTATGGGATTCCCTACCCCGGTGACAAGCTGGACCTGCTTGCCATTCCTGATTTTGCCTCAGGGGCCATGGAAAACCTGGGCGCCATCACCTATCGCGAAACAGCCTTGCT
Source organism: Nitrospira sp. (assembly GCA_031421455.1). Taxonomy (GTDB): domain Bacteria; phylum Nitrospirota; class Nitrospiria; order Nitrospirales; family Nitrospiraceae; genus Palsa-1315. The sequence goes on along the minus strand of JANOOS010000237.1, from coordinate 3,989 downwards.
GGTCGATCGGAAGAGCGCCACACACGGCGAACTGGAGCGCGTAGCCGATGTGGTCGCGCATGAAAATGCGCACATGTGGTTCGGCGATTTAGTGACCATGTCCTGGTGGAACGGACTTTGGCTGAACGAAGCTTTCGCCACCTTCATGGAGATGCTGGCAGTCGATGACTGGAAACCGGAATGGAAACGATGGGACAGTTTCGGGGTCTCGCGTGCCGCAGCCTTTGCTGTGGACGGGCTGCACAGCACCAGACCGATCGAATATCCGGTACAGGCCCCCAAGGATGCGGACGCGATGTTCGACGTGCTGACGTATGAAAAAGGCGCATCGGTGCTCCGGATGTTAGAACAGCACATTGGGCCGATAGTTTTCCGAGACGGCGTCCGCGACTACTTGCACAAGCATGCGTACGGAAATGCAGACACGAAGGATCTCTGGGATTCGTTGGGGAAAATCTCCAAACAGCCGGTTCCGCAACTCATGGACGGCTGGATCTTCCAACCAGGCTATCCCCTCATTACGGCTGAGATCAATCAGTCGGGCCGGCTCGTCCTGTCCCAGCAGCGCTTCACCTATCTCCCCAACCCCTCACCCCTCAGCCCTCACCCCTCACCAGCGACATGGCAGATCCCGCTCCAGATGCGAGTGACCGCCGGAGGCAAGGCCGACACCTCTCGCATGTTGCTGACGGAGAAGAACATGACAGTCCCGCTCCCTCACGATTGGGAGTCAGTACTGATTAACGAGGAAAGCCATGGTTTCTATCGGGTGCGCTATGCGCCGGACCTGCTCGATCGGCTCTTGAACCGCGGCATGGATCGACTCGCTGTCACCGAGCGATTTAACCTCGTCAACGACGCTTGGGCCACCACCATCGCAGGCCACATGCCCCTCACGGACTATCTCGACCTGACAGCCCGCTTTACGACAGAGCGGGACAAGAACGTCTGGGCTGTGCTGCTCGACTCTTTCTCCTTCCTGAATCGGATCATCACAGTAGAGGATCGATCGGCGCTTGAAGCGTTCGTGCGAGGCCGGATCGGTCCGGCCGTTTCAGACTTGGGTTGGGCGCCTCGAAGCGGCGAGAGTGAGCTGACGAAACAGCTGCGAGGTGAACTGATCGGCGCACTTGGTAAGCTTGGCAATGATCCGGCCATCCAACAACGAGCAGCTGAGTTGTACCTGGCTTATCGCAACGACGCGACAGCGGTTGACCCAAATGTCGTGCCCTCGCTGGTCGCGATCCTCGCTCATACGGGTGACACAGCCAGGTACGAAGAATTTGACGAACGGTTCCGCACCGCCACCACACCGCAAGAAGAACGGCGCTATCTCTTTTCGCTCGCATCGTTCCAGCCCAAATCGTTGCTCGAACGCACCCTCGCCCGCACCATCAGTGGAGAAATCCGCACGCAAGACGCGCCGTTTCTCGTCAGTTCCATCCTGGGTAGTGTCTATGGCAGAGAATTGGCCTGGGGGTTTTTGAAAGCGAACTGGGAGAAAATGGACCAACTGTTCCCCAAACAAGGGATGCGCCGCATGTGCGGCGGGATCGGCAGCCTCGCCACACCTGAACTTGAACGAGATGTGCGGGACTTCTTCACAACACGCAAGATCGACCTCGGCGGGAAAACGCTCGAACAATATCTTGAACAGCTACGGATTGCCGTCACGGTCCGAGAGCGAGACAGCCCCACCTTGCGCAAGTACCTGGAAAGATACCGATAGGTTGTTGCTAAGACAGCGGGCTGGTTGCCCCTCCTACTCGTGCCGGAGCACCGCCAGCGGACGCTGGCCAAGAATCCGGTACGTGCTGGCAAATCCTACAATCAGCGTCAGCAACATCGTGAGGAGGAGGCCGATACCGAGCACCTGTGGGTGTATCGTCCAGGGAAGGTCGAATACATACCGTACCAGAGCCCATGACAAGACAGTTCCGAGGGTCAGTCCAATCAGCCCGGCGACGGCGCCCAGCAGGACATACTCCATGGCAAAGGCGCACGCAATCAGGCTGCGGGTCGCGCCGAGCGCTTTTAGAATAACCGATTCGTAGAGACGCCGGTAGCGTGTCGCTGCGAGCGCCGCTGCCATGACCAACCCACCGGCCACAACACAAAAGAGCGCCACCGCCCTGATTGCCAGCGAGAGACGATCGAGCACCCGCGCAAAACCGTCGAGCACGTCGCCGATATGAATGGCGCTGATGTTCGGAAATGAGGCGACGACCGCCTGCTGTAACGGCAGCTCTTCCTTCGGCGAGACCCGCACCGTGGCCACATAGGTGAAAGGCGCCCCCTCAATCGAGCCTGGAGATAAAATCATATAGAAATTGGTCGAGAAATTTCTCCACTCGACTTTGCGTATACTGCTCACCTCCGCCGACACCGTGGCTCCCTGAATATCGAACTCCACAGTCGAGCCGACCGTGAGGCCTAAATGCATGGCAGCATCTTCCTCCACTGATACCTGCGGGGTCGAGAAGACCTGCCCGGGCTTCCACCATTCCCCCTTGACCAACGTATTGTCTTTCGGCAGCTTGTCGAGAAAGGTCAGGACATATTCCCTGGTGAAATACCACTGTTTTCCACGTCCCTCTTTCCCTTCCGCGCGCTTGTCGCTCTTTTCCGCTCCTTCCTCTGCTGTGATGACCTGACCGTTAATCGAATGGAGCCGCGAACGTATCAGCGGCATGAGCTCAGGACGCGTTTGGCCGGTCTGTTGTTCGACCAACGAGACGAATTTCTTCGCTTGATCTGGTTGGATGTCGATGAAGAAAAACGTCGGGGCATCCGCCGGCCGATTCTCCTGTATCTGTTGGAGCAACGCCTGCTCCACTAGCGACACAGTGACAATCGCCATGACACCGATACCGATGGCGACCATGATCCCCGTCGCCTGGCTCCCCGGCCGTACGACATTACCCAGGGCATAGCGAAGGCTCAAGACGCGAGGCAGCGGCGCCCAGGCCAGCCCTCGCACGAACACCCGCGCACAGACAAAAAGGACCGTGATGGCGAAGGACATCGCCCCGATAAACAGGAAGCCGATCGACCAGGAGCCTGCTTGCCACACCGAGAGAGCGCAGAGCCCGAGGATGATCCCTCCTGCCGTGCCGACATTCCAGGGATCAGTCAGCCCCCATTTTACCCACCATCGTGACGGAGAGGTCTCTTGTCCGACCGTCGCCTGTTCCGCATCGCGCCGAAAGATCGCACCTGGGTGAACCTCTCGAATCTTCAACAGGGGCCAGAGAGTAAACAGCAGCGTCGACAATAGTCCCAGCGCTGCTCCTTTCAGTAAGGGCCAGACCGAGTACCACGACAATTCCGAGGAGACGCCTAATTGATCGAGAATGTCTGAAGTAAAGAGCGCAGCAGCAAGGGGGGGCAATCCTTTTTGAAGCGCAATTCCCAACAAGATGCCGGCAAAGCTCCCGATACATCCCAGGAAGATCGCTTGCACCACGTAGGTCGAGACGACCGTCGCCGAATCAGCGCCGACCGCTTTCAAGATGGCGATCGTCCGTAGTTTGTCCCGCAAGAATGCATGAATCGAGGTTCCGACCCCCAGGCCACCGATAAATAGTGCGGTGAGGCCGATTAATCCGAGGTAGCGGGAGAGTTGTTCGAGAAATTTCCTCAACTGTGACTGGGACGTGCGATAGCTGGATACGCGCGCCGACTCTGCCTCCAGCCGATCCCGCAGCTCGGTGCGTAGCGGCTCCAACGGCACATCGGCAGCGATCTTCACCAGATACCGCTCCCGCACACGGCTCCCGGGTTTAATCAGATCCGCCGCCCGTAATCCCTCCTGCGTAATCATGACCCGTGGACCCAAGGTGAAGGCATTGGCCATTCGATCCGGCTCGGTCCGCACGAGGCCGGTGATCAGGAACATCGCTTGACCGATCTTCAATCGATCCCCGACCGAGAGGCCCATCCGAATCAGCAGCGACTCCTGTGCCACTGCGCCAAAACAAGAATGTCCG
>JANOOS010000236.1:0-9806 GCA_031421455.1 Nitrospira sp. | reverse complement strand
CGATACACTTGATCGGCGTTAGGGGATGGGGCTGCACCCATCGTGTCCACGTGGCTTTGAAGGAGCATGGTGAATCGTTCCATCGAGTTCTCGACATCTTTGTAGGCCAGTAGAATTGCGTCTGTCATAGTTGTCCTCCTAATCAACCTCAGCTTACACTATGCCCATGCAACCCTTCAACGAGAAGAAACCGGCGGCCCTGTCATCGGAAGTTCTAAAGGTACTGGCAAGGATAGCGCCAGACAGGGATCTCAGCGGTCACACGCTGGCGCAAGCGGTCCTGAATCTATCACGATTATTCACAACCGCACGGCCATCGTTGCCGATCCGTTACCTGGATGATCCAAACCATGCGGCCGCCTATCTCTCGTATTTTTTCCCTGTGAACCTCTCGAAAATTCAAGTTCTGCTGGATGAACTGCCGAACGACTGTCTTGAAACAGCAGGCCGACCGATGGCGGTGCTCGATCTCGGTTGTGGCCCAGGGACTGGATCCTTAGCCCTGTTGGATTGGCTGTGGCATCACAGTCCGGATCAGGCGAAATCTGTATCGGTCCTGGCTACTGATGCATCCCACGAATCTTTGCAGGATGCGAAGAGGTTGTGGGAAGCCTACAGCAACGAGGTTGGAATACCCAACGCACGTCTTCGCTGTGTCGAGGGCAATCTGGAACATCCACTCAAAGGTGATCTTGGTAAGCAGATTGTGCGGGGCGGGCCGTATGACCTCATGATCATGGCGAACTGCCTCAATGAATTGTTTACTACAGCAGCCGACCCTCCGGCAGAGCGGGCTGGGGTTGTCGGGCAGCTTCTGCCGTTTCTCGCACCGCACGGCACCGTCATGATCGTCGAGCCGGCATTGCGGCAGACGGCCAGGGCTTTGCATCAGATGCGTAATCACCTGCTCAAGCAGGGCCTCTGTACTATCTATAGTCCCTGCCTGCATGAGGGGGCCTGTCCTGCCTTAGACCATCCAGACGATTGGTGTCATGAGGAGCGCCCCTGGCAGACGCCTCCTGCGATTGCCGCGCTCGACCGCGAAGTCGGGTTCATTAAGGACGCATTGAAATTTTCCTATCTGCTGTTGCGCACAGACGGTCGCACCATTGTGCCGCGCAGTCCGCAGACTTTCCGGGTCGTGAGCGAGCTACGAGAATTGAAGGGGGAGAAGCGAGCCTGGCTCTGCAACGAAACAGGGCGGCCTGAAGTCGGTCGGCTGGATCGGAAGGCTTCTCCTCAGAATGCTGCTGTCGATAGCTGGCATCGCGGCGCAATCGTCCAGATCGAGCGGATTGTGCGCAAGGAGATAGAAGGGAAGGTATCGCCAGTTGGAAGGATTGAGAGCGATGCGGCGGTGCAGATGATTCGGCCCGTCTGAAACTCACCAGTCAAGACGAAGGAAGCGTGCGGACTCTCGCTCCTGCGCCTCCCGCGGCACCCCTTCCACGGCGCTCTGAAGCAGAAGGGGGAGGTGGCCTGGTCGTCCTCCTGCTCGCGGAACGCGCGCCCTCGGAAGAGCCTCGTTCGACGCGCGCATTCGAGGATCCACCAGGCCACCTCCTGGGAAAGAACGAGCGAGCGAGCTTGGAGGGACCATTGTCTGTTAAACGCGTGCGCGTATGGAATCAGCCCTGCCGATCCGGCGCAAGTCGCTCACTGCCGCATGCTTCCTTAGTGGAGGATTGAAACCGAGACCAGCCGCTAAGGGACTGGTCTCGGTTCTCGGAGGAGCTAGAATTTTCCTATGTAGGATTGCCGGCTTGTATTCCGTAACGTGATAGGTTACAGTTGCTCGCGTGATCAGAGTGTTCAGGCATAAAGGTCTGCGTAAGTTCTTTGAGACGGGGAGTAAATCGGGAATCCAGGCGCAACATGTGGACAGACTTCGCCTAGTCTTGGCTCAATTGAACGCGGCCACCGGACCGCGCGATATGGACTTGCCCGGGTTGGATCTCCATCCCCTGAAAGGTGAGCGCAAGGGGACTTGGGCCGTCTCGGTGAGTGGAAACTGGCGGGTTACGTTTAGATTTCTTGGCAAGGATGCCGATGGTGTGGACTATGAAGATTATCACTAGCGAGGTTGAATGATGCGCATGCACAATCCTCCTCATCCGGGAGAAATCATCAGGCGGCTGTGCCTGGAGCCGCTTGGGGTCAGTGTCACTGAAGCAGCCCAAGCACTGGACATCAGCCGGAAGACTCTGTCGGCCATCCTGAATGGCCGCGCCGGAATCAGCCCTGAAATGGCCGTTCGTTTGTCCATGGCATTTGGCACATCGGCAGAAAGCTGGCTCAATCAGCAAACCCAGTATGACCTGTGGCACGCCGAGCAACGCCGCAAACAGCTTCGTGTTTCAAAACTTGCCGTGTAACGGGACGCCTACAAGTGTTGACACCCAAGGCTCAGCGGGATTGATGGATGGCGGGAAGAGCCAAGAAAACGGAGCACGCTGGAGCGAAAAAAGGGCGTGGCGCCTACTGGGGGCGAAAGGCCGACGCCAAATGCGAGAGCAACCGAGTTCGACGTGAGAACGCCAAGCGAGCCGTCCGACAGGGCCTTACAGATTCGCAACGCGAACCTAAGCCGTAATACTTCTAGCCGCTCCTCGTTCGAAGCAGCCAAGACCAGATGATTAACGGTGCGCGTTATCGGTTGCGAGATGAATTTAAGGGGTCTGGCCCCTTTGTTTGTATCAGTTCCAGCTTTCCTTCTTCAGACGCCGGGTGGGAACCCCGCCGCTCCGGCGCAAGTCGCTCCATGCCGCACACTTCCTTATAGAGTGTGGAAACGGGGACCGGTCGCTCACAGGCCGGTCCCGTTTCTCGGACGGGTGGCGGTACGTTCTTGCTCTGTGCGAAACAAGCGTATAGGATTTTTGTAATCAGCAATCTGCTTATTGGGAATGTCGGTCAGCATACTCAATAGTTAGGCCGCTCAATCACGCTATGAACTACCAACTCGTTCTTCAGTTCCGCAGTGACTCTTTCGATGACTTCGACGCGATGGTCGCCCTTGAGGGCGAGTTGATTGAGGCACTCAGCGACGCAGCAAAGGTTGACGGCCACGATGTCGGCTCTGGCGAGACAAACATTTTCATTCTCGCTTCTGACCCAGAGGCTACGTTTAGTCTCGCCAAACCTGTGCTTGGGCGTACCAAACATTTGCCAGCGGTTACGGCTGCCTACCGCGAGGCAGATGGTAACCGATATACGGTGATTTGGCCCAAAGGGTCACATAAGAAGTTCACAGTTGCATGAGTCAGTAGCCTAGCCATGACAAAGCAGGGGTGTCAGCAACTCTGCTTTGTAAGCTGTCAAAAAGGCCTTCCAGCAGGGCTTCATTCCTCCTCAAGGCGACGGGTCTGTGAGCGACTCGTCGCCTTCTTGTTTTCTTTCAGAGCAGCAGCACGTAGCAGGGTGATCGCTTCTGCATCGCGAATTACGTAGGCGAGGGCACCGCACTTGCCTAACAGATGCGATCCGCCGAAGGCGGACGGCGAGGACTGTTTGAAGTTTCTTTCAAGCGAAGCTTGGAAAGGAACGAGTTCCACAGCCGAGCAGATGGGAGGTTTAGTGCGGTCGAGCCGAAGCGTTTGAGCAGGGCAGTAGCGGTCACACTGCTAGAGGATCAGAAAGGCAGATGGCTGAGGATGATTTGGAGGAGGCGAAAATTCTTACCCCGGGTTGCATAGCTCCCCATACCTGTATTGACAGTGTCTAATGTAGAACAGTAGAGTATAGACAAAGATAGGACAGCTTAACCTGTTTATGCATGGAGGACACCTTGGGCATATCACGGCGAGATCTGCTCCGCTGGGGAATTGTCATCGGGGGGGCTGCCATGCTTCCGGGTGGCCTGCGTCCCTCTCTTGCTCATGCCGACGACCTGCCGCCAAGCCCGCACACTGACCCTTTCATCTTGGAACTCAAGCCCGGACAGGGGATCCCGCCCGTCGCGCGCAAGGTGACACCCTTCAACACCCAGGCAGACCCGGGAATCTGTGTGAACGTGGATGGGACAACCGCTTTCCATGTGAGTAAGCCGCGCGTGGTCCCGGCCAACACCGAGTTCTTTCTCATTCACGAGAAATCCATGTCGCATTCGTTCCACCCCCAGCTGCCTAACAACATCCTCTGGGGCTATGACGGCTTGATCCCCGGGCCCACGATCGTCGCGAAGAGCGGGACACCGCAGCTGGTCCGCTTTGTCAACGATTTGCCGGTGAACGACCCGGTAGGCATCGGCGAGCCTATCAGTGCCATCCACCGCCATGGAGGATTTCAGGCGCCACAGGACGATGGGTACCCGCTCGATACCTTCTGTACAGGGCAGTCGAGGGACTATTTTTTCCCGAACCGGCCGGCCGGCGGCCTTCTTCAGAATGAGCACTCGACGAACTGGTACCACGACCACTCCATCGACATCACAGGGCAGAACGTCTACCGCGGACTTTCCGGCTTCTATCCCTACACGAACAGCTTCGACACCGGCGACGAAGGAACCGGGCTTCACCTTCCCGCCAACTTTTACAACGGCACTCCGGTCGGACCGTTCGACATCGGGCTGGTCTTTCAAGATCGCCAGTTCAACTCAGAGGGCTACCTCGTCTACAACACATTCGACCATGACGGGTTCATCGGCGACAAGTTCTGCGTCAATGGCCTGATTCAGCCCTATCTCAAGGTACAGCGGCGCAAGTATCGCTTCCGGTTCCTGAACGGCTCGAACGCCCGGGTCTACCAGTTCTTTCTTAGCAGCGGACAGCCATTCGTTGCCATCGGCACCGACTCCAACCTTCTCCCCCAACCGGTGACAGCGCAGAGCGTCCGCATCTCTCCCGCCGAACGTGTGGATGTGGTGATCGATTTCACGAACTACCAGAATAATTCAGAAGTGTTCCTGGTGAACCGCCTGCAGCAGACCGACGGCCGCAAACCTAACGGCCTCGTGTCGCGGGGCACCCCCATCCTCAAGTTCCTCGTCGAAGGCGTTGTGCCCACGGCAGACCCGAGCGATGTCCCCGCGACACTCCTGCCGGTAACGGAGGGTCCGGCCCAGTTGCTGCCGCAAGTGAAGGTCCAACGCCGGATCAAGGCCGAACGATCCAACGGGGCGTGGGTGATCAACGGCCAGTTCTTCGACGAGAATCGCATCATTGCCCGACCGAAGCGCGGTGAGCCGGAGATCTGGATTTTGGAATCGGGCGGCGGCTGGGTGCATCCGTTCCACGTCCACCTGAGCGAGTTCTTCATCCTATCGCGCGACGGCAAGCAGCCTCCGCCGCTGGAGAGAGGCCGGAAGGACACCGTCCTGATCGGCGGAGATGTAGCGAGGGAGACGAGAATCCTGATCAAGTTCGAGGAATTCACGGGCCGCTACGTGTTTCACTGCCACAATATCGAGCACGAAGACATGCGGATGATGGCGCAATTCGAAATACAACCATGAATGTCATGTGGCTCTTCACGCTTCTGCTGCTGTTGGCCGGTTCCGGGTGCTCGGAGCGGGCCCTCAAGCACATGCCTGACGTCTCGACCTCAGCCGGGCCGCCGAATCGGACGGCCCTCATCCGCACGGAACATCTTCCCAACGTCGAACTAACGACCCACGAAGGCCGGGCGGTGCGGTTTTACGAGGATCTCGTGAAGGGCCAGGTCGTCGCGATTAACTTTATGTTCACCACCTGCGGCAATACCTGCCCGCTCATCACCGAACACTTGGCCATGGCACAGAAGTCTCTGGATGAGCCTATGCGCCATAAGATCACGCTCCTCTCGATCTCCCTTGAGCCGGAGCACGACACTCCGGAGATGTTGCGGGGGTACAGGAAGACTCGAGGTGTAGGCCCGGGATGGATCTTTCTCACCGGACGGCGCGACGACATTGAGTTCCTGCGGCGGCGTCTCGGCGTGTACGATCTGGACCCTGTCATCGACACCGATCCGTCGCAACATGCCGGGATCGTGATTCTCGGCAACGAGCCGCAAGGACGTTGGAAGGCAATCTCAGCCCTGTCGCACCCGATCCGTATCCGTCAGGCGATGGAGCGGACCATTCTGCCGCCGAATCAGTGGCCCACAGGGGAAACTGTCGTGAACGAAGTCCCATCTCAGGACAACGAAGAAGTCGAAACCGCCGACCTGTCCATCCTGCCATCGGTCAACTAGCAGCTCGTTGACAAACTACATGCGCATGACGGAAGCGTGGAATCCGGTTATTCACAGACACGTTCACAACCATTCACAGGCTGTTCAGAAAGGCCGTCCAGCAAGGCCGCAGCGAGCGATCATCAACTATCCTTCCCATGGCTGGCCTGGATGAGTCCCAAACGGCGCGTGTCTAACGAGGGGGCTTCTGAGCCCGCGCGTTGCGCGAGCACAGGGGCCTCACCAGGCCAGCCCACCTCCCTGCTGGCAGACTTTTTCAGCGTCCTGCTGGGAGGGAGCTCCACAGCCGAGCAGATGAGAGACTTAGTGGGGTCGAGCCGAAGCGTTTGAGCAGGGCAGAAGCGATCATCCTGCTATTAGGGCCAGAACGGCTGATGGCTGAGGATGGTTAGAGGACGGGCGAGGACTAGTCTGCTTCTGGTTCAGTGTTGCCGTGTTGGTGACTCACCCGGTCTTCGTCGAACATCTCGGCCATTTCCTCGGCGATCATGTCGCCATCGTCTTGAATGGCAATGAGCGGAATTTCTTTTCTCACCTTGGCCACAGGCTCTGGCGCAGGAGCTTCGGGGGTCGTGGCTGGAGTTTTTGGGGTCTCACTCATGTGGAATAGTATACACCAGGTAGGGGGTGAAAAGGGGGGCTATTCAAACGCTTCCAGGGAGGAAGGCTCCGGGTATGTTTTCTGGCACGCGTTACAGGTCAGGAAATAGATCGATTCTCTGACGGACATGGTGATGCGAAAATTGAGGCTTACGCCTCGTTGATTGCAGGTTGGACAGGACATTTCTTTAAGCCGGTAGGGAATATCCGGTTGTGTGCGCTGGTAGAATTCCATATCTGTGTAGATGGGGAAGGTGTAGTAGCATTTTCTACAGATCCCTCGCCATTCACCGTCTGCCTGCATAGAGCGTTCATCGATCCCGAAGCTTGACCCCTTGCAAATGGCGCACTGGACAGTTCCAAGCCTGGTTTCCACTTCTTTCATGGTCGGGTTTGGCATCTGGCAGGCTCCTTGTACAGAGGTTCGCAATGTCGTGCAGTCAGTATAGCGTTCACGTGGAAGCGACTGCAACGAGACAAGGCTAGGTTTTACTTGACCTGGCGAGCACGCTGCTTATACTAAGCCCATCATGCACTTGATCACCGAGAATCTGTTAGTCGGGAATATCAATGATGCGAGAGAATTGCCGGTCAAGATCGGCGCGCTGCTTCTCGTCGCTGCTGAGTATACGGTGGAGTCTCCTGATTGGCTGGTTTCCGGCAGGATTCCATTCTCGGAATATGCTGAAGCCGAACCGATCTTGCTGGATCGAGCCGTGAGCTGGGTTGAACAACACCAGCCGGGCAATCGGGTGATGGTCTGTTGCCGCGCCGGCATGGGCCGATCTGTATCGGTGGTGATGGCCTATCTCTGTTGTGTCCAAGGAATGGAGTATGCTGAGGTTCTGAAGTTGGTCATGAGGCGCCGGCCCGGCGCCATACCCCTTCCACATCTCGAAGAGGCCATCGGACAGGTTCGTCTTCTGCGCGAGGCACGCGCAAAGAAGACGAAGAAGCGCACTTCACCCCCGGCCTCCGGAGCCTGACCAAAGCATAGAAAGCGCGTCCCTTCACACACAACGTCTTCGCTGTACTGCTCATGGCCTCATTCCAGATACGACCACTTCACTGAGGATCTCTCTCAATGCCGGAATTGCCGGAAGCCGAAGTCGTTGCCCTGCAGATACGGGCCAATCTCCTCGGTGCGCAGCTCAACGACTGTTGGGTTGGACGAGCGGATATTGTTCGGGAAGGATTGCCCACGCTCGCGTGGTACGGCGGTGCGCGGCTGGAAGGGGTGGAGCGATATGGCAAGAGCGTTGCGCTGGAGTTTCAAAAAGAGGGCGAGCATAGATATGTCGTCGCTGAGCTTGGCATGACCGGCCTCCTTCTCTTTTGCGCAACGCAGACGAAACACCCTCAGCACGTGCATGTCCGTATGTCGTTCACGGGAGGGCGTGAATCAGAATTGCGTTATTGGAACCCCCGGCGGTTTGGGCGTCTTTCCTTGCTCGATCGGGCAGGACTCGACCGCTATCGTACTCGCCGCTTCGGGATCGATCCCCTCACGGTGCCACGCGATGAGTTCGTTCATCTCATGCAAGCCAGGCGTGGACGGTTGAAGCCGCTGTTGATGCATCAGCAAGTCATCGCGGGGATTGGGAATATCTACGCGAACGAAATCCTTTTTCGCGCCAGACTCCATCCGAACCGTGAGGTGAATCGGTTACGAGGGGCGACGATGATTAAACTCTATGACACTATGCAAGCAGTGTTGTGCGAGGCGATTTCCTGTGGCGGATCGAGCGTCAAGGATTTCTTTGCGCCGGACGGCACAGAAGGCCGGTACAAGCAACACCATCTCGTCTACGGGAAAGAAGGTCAGCCCTGTCCTAACCGATGCGGGCGGGTCATTCGCCGGCTCCAAAGCGAGCGCAGCTCGTTTTATTGTCCTGCCTGCCAATCTAACCGAGCTCCAGGATAATTCTTACCGCATGTGCATGAGAGAATCTGTGATTGAAAATAATGATTGTCGTACAGTTTCAAGCACTTAGGGTATAGCCCGTCGATGTCTTTGCCGCTAGGTCTTTTGAACCGTCTTCGTTTAGTTCCTCTAGCGTATTGAGTCCCCCAGCCGATTTCGTTAGAATCCACCTCCTTTATAATTGTTTCTCACCATTCTAAGGAGTCGCATATGGCGAAGGTGCTCGAAGGTCCCGGGATGGGATTGATGAAGAAATGGGGCATCACGGTCCCCCACTATGTCGTCGTCACCTCGGTCGACGAATTGGCGAAGCTCGGCCAAGCCAATGAATGGCTCAAAAAGTCAAAATTGGTGGTCAAGGCCCATGAAGCGCTCGGCTCGCGATTCAAGCTCGGCTTGGTCAAGGTCGATCTGGATCTCAAAGGGGCGGAAGCGGCGACCAAGGAAATGATCGGCCGCCAAGTGGGCAGCATTACTGTCTCGCAAGTGATCGTCTCTGAAATGATTCCACATAAGGATGAATATTATTGCGCAGTGAAGTCCACCCGTGAAGGGACGGACATTCTGGTCGCCAACTGCGGTGGCATTGAAGTCGAATCGAATTGGGATCGCGTGAAGCGCCTGGCAGTGGAAGTCGGGCAGCAGCCCTCGGGAGATGCAATCGAGAAGTTGGCTAAGGAAGCAGGCTTTTCCGGCTCGACCCTGAAGAAGATGGCCGATTTCGCGGGCAAGATGTTCACCTGTTTCGACAGCGAAGATGCGCAGTATTTGGAAGTGAACCCCGTGGTTTTGCGGGAGCAAGACAGTGAACTGATCGCACTGGATGCGGTGACGCTGCTTGATGGCGACGCCAAGTTCCGGCATCCGGATTGGAACTTTGCCTTTGCCGCAGAGTTCGGCCGGGCCTATTCCAAGCACGAAATGGAAGTGATGGCAGTCGATTCAAAGATCAAAGGCTCGGTCAAATTCATCGAGATTCCTGGCGGGGATACGGCCATGCTCCCGGCGGGTGGCGGGGCCAGCGTCTATTATTCCGATGCGGTTGTCGCCCGTGGCGGCAAGTTGGCCAATTATGCTGAATACTCAGGTGATCCGCCAGACTGGGCGGTTG
>JANOOS010000235.1:0-4339 GCA_031421455.1 Nitrospira sp. | reverse complement strand
CTGGATCGAATCGTTGAGGTTGATCGGCTCCAGCTTGAGGACTTGTCGGCGGCTGAAGGCGAGCAATTGTCCGGTCAGCGCACCGGCCCGTTGACCCGCAGCCAGGGTCTCTGCCGCCATCTTATATCGGGGGTCTTCCGAAGGCAGCCGGTCGGTGAGCATCTTGCTGTATCCGTTGATGACCGTGAGTAGATTGTTGAAGTCATGCGCCACCGAAGCCGCGAAACGGCCGACCGCCTCCATCTTTTGAGCCTGCCGGAATTGGGCTTCCAGCTGTTTGCGCTCGGTGATATCGGAGTGTGCCCCCAATAGATGGACTTTCCGGCCAGCCGTCTCGACCATAAACGAGGCGACTGCGGCAATCCACCGGTACGACCCATCCTTGTGCTTCAGACGAAACTCTTGCCGATAGTTGCCAGTAGGGTTTTTAAGATAGGTTTGGAGATAGGCTATGGCGTGATCCCGATCTTCGGCGTGCAGGAGCGTCGTCCAGGTCTCGAAATCGTTCGCCAGTTCTTCTTCTCCATAGCCGAGTTGGGATTTCCATTCACTGGAGAAGTACACCTCGTTCGTGTCGGTATTCCAATCCCACAGCCCGGTGTTGGAAGCGACCAATACTTGGTGCAGCTGTTCCTTAGTCGCCTGTAGCCTGTCCTCCGACCGTTTGCGGTCGGTGATGTCGTAGTTCACACCAATCATGCGCAGCGGCGCGCCATCCGTTCCCCAGATTACCTGCCCGTCGGCCTTGATGATGCGAATCGTGCCACCAGGCCATCGAATACGAAATTCCATATCGTAGAGCTTCTCCATACGTAAAGCCTGTTGAACCGCCTTATCGCACCGCGCCTGGTCATCGGGGTGGACGGCGGAGAGCCAGGCATCGTAGGCGCCGCGAAAGTGCGCTTTTTTTACTCCATACAGGGTGAACATACGATCGTCCCAGACCAATTCGTTCTTCTGGATGTTCCAGTCCCATACGCCGATACGTGCCGCACTGGCAGCCAGTTCCAATCGCTCAGCCAGTTGAGCCATCTTCTCTGCCGCCTGCTTGCGTTCGGTAATGTCCAGCAGCATTGTCCACCAATGGTCGATACGCCCTGAATCATCCTGCACCGCACGGCTTTCGAGAGAGACCCAACGCACAAGGCCAGTCTCTTCCTTGATTTGCACCTCGCAGCTTTGTCGCTGGTTTTTCTTCGACACATTCCGACAATGCAGTTGGAAATTTTCCTGATCGTCTTGTCTAATGAAGTCTACGAGTGGTTGCCCGATCAGGGCCTTTCGAGTGATGCCGAGCATCGTCGCGGCCGTCAAATTGGCATCCACAATCTTGCCCAGCGTATCCAGTGAGAGAAAGCCTGCCTGGGAATAATCGTAGAGGTCCACATAGCAGTCGCGCATCGTTTCAAGCTTTCGTCGAGCTTGGTGCTCAGTGGGAGTGGCAGATGAGGGCAGCGCGGGCTGCAGGGGGAGTGGCGTTTTCCTTCGACGGGTTGGCGCTGGCCCTGTAACTCTGGCGTCGACCTTCGAGGAGACGGCTGATTTTTTCACAGGCTTTCGTTGGGAGCCCACTGCGTAACCCTCATAGACCGGTGAGGAGCTGGCCATCGAACGATGCTGTCGAAAGCCATGAAGCAGATAATGTGAGGAAGTCTATCAAGCCATCTCACTCTAGACAAACATAATGTTGAAAGCAAAAGAGGGTGAAGGGATAGCGTGGGAATGGTGAATGTGAAATGGTCAATGGTCGGAAGGGAAGTGCAAAGAAGAGAAGTTCTGAGTTGGAAGCGAGGGAGGGGTAAGGAATCGCTGAGTGCTGAGATACCTGCGCTTTACGTGGAAGGGAAAATCTATTGGGGAGTGGCCACCAGGCCGTTGACGGCTCCGATGGATCGGTATTTCTGATCGCGTTGAGCCAGCAATTGAGCGAGGGGGAGGTCGTTGAGCTGGGCGAGTTGGTTGCTGAGAGATTTGGCAACTCGATCGGTGATGGCATTGAGATCCCGATGGGCGCCGCCGAGCGGTTCCGGAATGACTTCATCGGCGATACGGAGGTCGACCAGGTCTTTCGCGGTCATCTTCAGGGCAGAAGCAGCATCGGGAACTTTTGCCGGATCGTCCCACAGGATGGCGGCGCAGCCTTCCGGTGAAATCACCGAATAGACAGCATGTTCCAACATGAGGACACGATCCGAGACGCCTAGCGCGAGTGCCCCGCCGCTGCCGCCTTCACCGATAACGATAGAAATAATCGGCACGGCGAGACGAGACATCACATACAAATTACGGGCAATAGCTTCAGCTTGGCCGCGCTCTTCCGCGCCGATGCCGGGGTAGGCGCCTGGCGTGTCGATAAAGGTCACGACCGGGCGGCCAAACTTCTCGGCCATCTTCATGAGACGCAGGGCTTTTCGATAGCCTTCGGGATTCGGCATGCCAAAGTTCCGTTGCATCCGTTCTTTGAGTGTCTTTCCTTTTTGGTGGCCGATAATCATGATCGACCGGTCGTTGAATCGCGCGAAGCCTCCGACAATGGCACGGTCGTCGCCGAACGAGCGGTCCCCGTGAAGCTCAAGAAAGTCCCTGAAGAGGTAACTGATGTAATCGAGGGTACTGGGCCGTTGGGGATGGCGGGCGAGTTGCGTGCGCTGCCAGGGATTCAGCTTGTTGTAGAGCGTCTGTTCGACCTGGGCCAGTTTCATCCGCAGCTTGCGGATCTCGTCCTGGGGAGCCGATTTTCCGGCTGGCACGGCTGCAAGTTTTTCGATCTTTTCTTCGATCTCGCGGATCGGTTTTTCAAACTCAAGATAATCGCGCATAGTGAACTGGTTTGTTTTGTTTATCTGGTTTGTTTAGTTCTGGTTAGTTTCGTTCACCCAAATAAACGGAACAAACCAAATGAACTAAATAACGATCTTAATAAGGTGTCAGGATAGCAGAAAAACAGCCCCTTTGCCTAACAATTCTTCAACATCCGCCACCAATCGTTCGCTGGGGGTGACGGTTAGGCGTGGGAGGGGGGCTGTTTCGGCTTCCAGGGACGAATCCATTCGCACTGTCAGCGCGACGGTGGTGCTTCCTGGGTGGCGTATAAAGACCTCCCGAAGGCGCGGTAACTCTTCTGCCATGCCGGGCCGATCGGTCAATCGAATGTAGACCCGCTTGATTGCTTGTGCTTGCACCTCGGCGAGCGGTTCGATCTTGCTCCCCCGAATCTTCATGCCTTTGTCGCCACGGTCTATCGTACCGGTGATGCGGACGAGGCGTTCCGGGACAATTAACTCTGCGGCATTTTTGTAGAGATCCGGAAAGACGATGACCTCGACCACGCCCTGGAGGTCTTCCAGGGTGAGATAGGCCATCCGGTCGCCCTTCTTGGTCAGCATGCTCTTGACCGTCGTGACGATGCCGCAGAGCTTTACCTCCCGACCGTCCGATAATTCAGGCAGGCCGATGGTCGTGGCAGTGGCGAGCGCCTGGATGGTGGCCTCATACCGCGCCAGCGGGTGAGAGGAAATGTAGAAGCCGGTCAGTTCCCGTTCCTGCTTTAACCGTTCGCTTTGGTCCCATTCAGGAATGTTGGGTAACGGCATGGCCGGATGTTCCGCTGAATCCTGCCCGTGCAACTCGTCGCCAAAGATATTGGTCTGTCCCAGCTCCCGTTCACGTTGTGCGGCCGCGCCGTCCTCAACGGCTTGATCCAGAACCGCGGCTAGTTGAGAGCGTTTCGCGCCGGTCGAGTCGAAGGCGCCGGTCTTGATCAGTCCTTCAAGCATGCGCTTGTTCACTTTGTGGAGATCGACGCGGCGACAGAACTCAAAGAAGGACTTAAAGGGGCCGGTTTCATTCCTGATCTCGATGATGGATTCGACGGCGCCTTCGCCGACATTCTTGATAGCAGCCAGGCCGAACCGGATGGCATGGTCCACCACGGTAAAGTTCTTATGGCTTTCGTTCACGTCCGGAGGCAGGACCTTGATGTTCAGGTCGCGGCATTCCCCGAAGTAGCCGACGATCTTGTCGGCGTTGCCCATGTCGGTGGTCATGAGGGCGGCCATGAACTCCGTCGGATAGTGCGCCTTCAGATAGCCGGTCTGGTAGCAGACGACGGCATAGGCCGCGGCGTGGGACTTGTTGAACCCGTAGCCGGCAAACTTCTGGATCAGTTCGTAGAGTTTTTCAGCTTTCTTGTCGGGAATCTTATTTGTCTTGGCGCCGGACAGGAACTGCGCGCGCAGCTTCTCCATCTCCTCCGGCTTCTTTTTACCCATGGCACGCCGCAGAATGTCCGCTTGGCCGAGCGAGAAGCCTGCGACCTTGTTGGCAATTGCCATCACCT
>JANOOS010000234.1:0-10701 GCA_031421455.1 Nitrospira sp. | reverse complement strand
CCACCGACCATGATCAAAAGACATATTCGATTCATCGCATGCCCTTATACGGAATGCCCTGGCCCAACGCAAGACGAGGAGCCTGTCCGGCATTGCCTTCGTGACGAGGCGAAGGAGGTGCGGCCAGATGAGCGGCGCAAGGCCCGGAAAAACCGGAGGTGTATTCGCTGGAATACATTGAGGATTTTTTCGGGCCGAGAACGACGCAGATGGCCGCGGATCGTTCGCCGCAGTAGAACGGTCAATGTCGGACAGGCTCCTGAAACCGCTATTCGCTGTACGGCCCACCGGAATTTGATACCCTTTGCGAGCAGATTGTCCGGTCTATCTGGTCTATCAGGTCTGTTCAGTCTATCTCGTCTGTCTGGTCTATCTGGTGCATTTAGTTCGCCCGAGACAGACCAAACAGACCAGATAGACCACCCTCCTAGGGAACCCGATGATGCCACGCCATTTTGCTATTTATACATTGCTTGCCACTCTTCTTTGTGGAATCCCCGTCTCAGTCTCGGCGGACGCGGCTATCGAACTCCCGGTCCTAGCCGCTATTCGTCAAAATAATCTCGGCGTGTTTGAAATCCTGATGATGTGGTGGGACAAGAAACCAGAACCCAATCCCGTTCAACTACAATGGCTCCTCGCCGGCGTTCGGCTAGGAGACGATCATCTTGGCGCCATGTCTCAGGCCTTTGCTTACGCGGTTGAACGCACACCCGCGATCCAGCATAGCGGAACCGTCTCTGTGCAAGGGGTGGCGTATCGACCCGTAAGCAGCGATGGACCAAGCGCCGGCGCCGCCATGGCCGTGGGATTCATTGCCCTGTTCAAGGGAGAGCATATTCAGCGGGGTATAGCCCTGACCGGAACCGTTGAACCGGGAGGACAGATCGGCCCAGTGGGCAGTATCCCCGACAAGATTCGCGCCGCCGCACGAGAAGGTTACCGCACGATACTGGTTCCACGCGGGCAAATACATGACTCGCGGTGGAACCTGACCGAATTGGGATTTCAGCTCAATGTGACCGTGAAGGAAGTCGATACGGTCGATGAGGCGTACTTGCTCATGACAGGCCAAAAGATATAATAAAAATGTTCATCTGGTCTATCTCGTCTGTCTGGTCTATCTGGTGCATTTAGTTCGCCCGAGACAGACCTCTTCGACCAGACAGACCAAACAGACCAGATAGACGAGACAGACAATCTCACCCACCTGACCCAATCGCTCCCTGCAAGATTGCGTCATATTCTGCTTGCGTCAACCGGTGCATGCCTAGCCTCAGCCGTCTTGCCAGCTCTGCCTGATCCGATATTGTCAACACGTCGAGCAGCAATGCCTGACTTACAGCGGACGAACAACTGAATCGGCGCACCCCGCCGATTCGCACAAAACCAAATCGGGCCTCTGTTCTCAACTCGTCACTGAGGAACGCATCCAGCGAGGAGAAGTCCAATACAGGTAACATGATTTGAAACTCGGCACAGAGCCCGGTCTTCAGCACATACAGGAGCCCTCGGGACTCAGCATCGAGATAGGTTTGCAAATTCGTCCGGATCAGCCCCGTGCAGAGCCCCCAGAGTCCGTGCCCGAGTTGCAACTCGGCGCTTTCCTCCGAGGTGCGCTCACGCAAGGCCCCTGCCACGAACAAAAAATGACTCATAATAGGAGCGCGGCGAGAGGCGAGGGGTACGAGGCGAGAGAAAAGATATTCCTTCGAATCACCCCTAGCCTTTGACCCAGCGCTTCTCGCCTAAACATCGTCGGTTGTAGTAGAAGCCTTCGTGAATGATGTGGGTTCAATGGGAGGGTAAAACACATAGAGGAATTGCGCCATGATACTGAGGTAGATTCATGGCATCATCTATCCGGACGACCCACCCGAGTCGTCCAGAGTCGGCATCCCATGCGGGTCTCAGTGCGTGTGGTAATCGTCTGTATCGTCTAGCAGGCCTTCTCGTTTTTCAGGAAAGTCGGTGTCTTCATCTTCCCCGTCCAGGGTCAGCTCTTCTTCCACATCCTCATCTGCCTCAACGGCGACATCCACATCATCCTCGACCAACTCTTCCTCAAGATCAGCCTCTTTCAGGATCGGCTGCGATAACAAGGATTTCTGGGGCTTCTCATCCATGAACGGCTTCGCGATTTTTTTGTCTGGGGCTGGAGCCGTCATTGCCACCTGTTTCTTCTGAGCCACCTTGGGTGCTGCGGCAGGACGCTGTTTGGCAGTCTTTTGAGTAGTTTTCTTGGCCGCTTTCTTAACAGCTTTCTTTGCAGCCGGTTTCTTGGCGACCTTCTTAGCAGCTTTTTTTGTCGCTGGTCTCTTGGCAGCCTTCTTCGCTGCGGGTTTGGCTTTGGCTTTCGCCTTAGCCTTCACAGGGGTCTTCTTCGCCGGCTTCTTCTTCTTTGCCATCGATTTTCTCCTCTCTCATCCGTTGGATGTTAATGCCGCCTCCAATTAGCATAACCTTAAGGATCTTGCAACTCACACCTCAACAGGGTGCTCAAAAATCCCGCCAGCGTAAGAAGACCGTTATTTGGTTTGTTTTGTTTGTTTGGTTGAACGAAACTTACCAGATAAACCAAATCAACCAGATAAACAAAACAAACCGATCAACCCGACGAGCCATGCTCGACGAGGACGGCCTTTTTGAGCATCCTGCATGCGGGTCTGCCACGTTGACTCCCAGCGGGATGGGAGAATCCTACAAACAGACCACGGCGTCAAGGGAAAGAATCAAGAATCTTCCTAAATTGACAGTACATTCCTCATGAAGCGACATGGTAAAATTGGAGGACCATATGAGAATGACCATGAGACTACGGATCATCATCGCCGTCTTATCGCTGGGACTCTTCACAGCCTGGCCAACCACCGCCACGCTGCCGTACACCGCCATCATCATCGATAGCGGATCACCCTATTTCGTCCCAAAGTCAGCCATCGTACCCGGCGGAGCCCCCATCAGATGGGAAAACCCCACAGCCACCGAACACACAATCACCCACGTGGGCTGCTTAGAAGATGGGAACGCCTGCGCATTCGATTCCGGAATCGTCCGGCCAAACGGTAGTTTTACACTTCCAGGGTTGGCTCCCGGCCGCTACCCCTACCTCTGTCGCCTCCATCCCATCATGTACGGAATCATTACCGTCACAGACACATTCGCCCCCTCCCAACTATAAAACCCCTTGGGCGTCTGTCTGGTCTCTTCGGTCTATTTGGTCTATCTCGTCAGACACCAGACAGACCAGAGAGACTGGGCGACAACCAGACAGACCACCATACCGCTTCACGTCTCTTGAGGTCTTGCGAGAATCCCAGTCCGCCGTGTAGGCTGCGACGCTTACATATGCCATTCCAATCATGAGACCAGCTGTCGCCGCTCACGAACCGCTCAACCTCACCGGAGAGACGCTCAATCTCCTGACCTGGCACATCCCCGATCTCGTCGCCTATCAGCACAACGAAGACGAATGGTGGTTTGCCCCCCTCGATGACAACCTGCCGATTATTCGACTGAATCGAACAGGCCTGGAAATGTTACAGGCAATGAACGGCCACACTACCGTTGGAGCGCTGATAGAAAAGTACGGACAGAAGATTTGCGGGCCGGACGGACAGCCGGGCCAGTGGCACTTGGAACATTGGGCTCTGCCCACGTTCTCCCTCTGTTACTACGGCACAGAGCCCCCTGGTGGCCACCGTCATAAGGCCAAGTGGGATCTGCTCCTCCAACAGATTCGTGAAGGCTGGTCAGGGCAGGACGGGTTCGAGGGGGAAGAGCATCTGGAAGGCTTTCATCACCACGAACTGACCGACAGCGGCGAAGACGACGGCCACTTCGACCTGATTGAAACCACCGTCTCACATCTCTTCCGGGAGCCAAACGACACACTCAACGGCCTGACCTATGGCCGGCTGCTGATGAAGCAATTGCGAAAGCTGGGCTGGTTCACCCCCAAACCTCGTGTCATCGTCGAAGTGGGTGGCGGACTCGGATACCTTGCCCGTGAATTGGGCAAGGAACTCCTGCCGTTTGAAAAGCAGACCATCCGATACGTCTCCCTCGACATCACCGAGCCCTTCCTCAGGCTACAAGTGACCCGCGCCAAGGCCGGTGGCTGGAGCGGCATCGGCACCCGCGCCAACGGCGAATGGCTCCCCTTCAAGGACCACTCTGTGGACCTCGTCATCGACAACGAAAACATGGCCGACATGACGCCGGTAAAGTTGACCCGGCAGGAACTCCTCGATGGAACAGGCCATACGCAACAGCATCAGGAAGCGTTGGATTGGATCAGACGCGTGCGACTGCCGGTGGGCCGGGACCTGCCTGAGGATGTGATCTTCAACCTCGGCCCCTTTCGATTCGTGGCAGAATTATGGCGGGTGCTGAAACCGGGCGGGAGAGCCTTTCTCACTGAATTCGGAATCGAAGAAGGCTGGCCGGCACCGGTTAAGCTGCCAGGCCACACAGAATACGAAGTCCAGTACAGCCACTTGCGCCACGCTATCCGCTGGCTAGGCTTTCAAGAGCGCTATCTCACGCTCCCCCAGTTCCTTGCCATCAAACCGGACAGCAAAGTGCTCTGCACCGGCGCGGCCTATACCATCCAGCGGTTCTGCCAGGCCATGAACAAGCCGTTCATCGTGCGAGCCTACCAGGAGAAAGAGTTGCAGCATGCCCTGGGCGACATGCTCTCAAAACTCCATGGCTGCCACTACCACGACGTGGCAGATCCTGCTTGGTTCGGCCTCCTCGACTTCAAAGTCTTGTTACTCGAAAAACCAGGCGGGAACCCAAAAACCAGCTTCTCGGAGAACAAAGGCTATCGGTGGTATTCGCAGAAGTAGGGGCACAAGGAATAAAGGGGGTAAGGGATACAGGGGGTGAGGGGGTAACGGGGCAGAGGGGGCAGAGCCGAGTATCAAGAGTCCAGGAACTACGGATTCTTTGCGCAACGGAACCCAGTGCCTAAGCCACGGAACGACGGCAAATGGGTCTCCCGATCCGAGGCACGCAGGTTACCCGCACCGCTCCCCCAAGAGCCGCCACGAACTACTTTGGAATCGCCCTTTCGCGGTCCTGGCGGGTTCTGCAACGGACCGCTCTTGTAATAGTCCTGGTCATACCAATCACTGACCCATTCCCAGACATTACCGGCCATGTCATAGATGCCATAGGGACTCTTGCCTGCTTCAAATGTCCCCACCGGCGTTAATGTCCCGTGGTTGCTAAATATCTCTTTCCCCGAGTTCGCGTGAAACCTCGTCGGAGGCTCATTCCCCCAGGGATAGACCCGGCCATCTGTCCCCCGCGCCGCCTTTTCCCACTCCGCCTCGGCCGGCAGGCGCTTGCCGGCCCATTTGCAATACGCAGCCGCATCCGCCCAATCCACATTGGCGACGGGGCGATTCCGGCTCGTCGGTTTGTTCATGAGAGTCCATTCCGGCGGGCTTTCATGGTGTGTGGTTTCCAAGAACCTCGCATATTCCGACACCGCTACTTGGTGCTTATCCATGAAAAAGGCACCTACATAAACTTGGCGCACCGGTTGTTCGTCTGGATCTCCCCCCAAACTCCCCATCGTGAACTCCCCCGCCGGCACCAGTACCATCGACCGGTCTGGAAGATGAGGCGCCACCGTCATCTCGTTTCTCTGTTTGTGCCTCTGATCAATTTTCTCTCGCAACTGCCGATAGCGGGCCTGTTGTTCGTCATCGAGACCCAGCTTGTTCACAATGTCCAAGGTGTCCTCGGCCTGAGCAAGCATATCGGGTGAGACATTCGGCGCATTGACGGCCTGCTTCTCTTCGTCCAACAAGCGCCAGATTTTGGCCTTGCGCCCCCGTTGTTTGGCCAAATCGGCCACCGAGGATTTCGTATCAAGGTCCAGCGAGGTCTCGTAATGCTCTTCCGCACAGGCCCAGTCTTTCAGCCCCCGGCAGGCATCGCCGAGATAGAAATGCGCCATGGCATTGGCAGGGCTTTGTTGGAGGCCGGCTTCATAGGCCGTGCGCGCCTCCTGGTACTTTTGTTTTTTCAGGAAATCGTACCCGGCGGCAAACTTTTTGGCAGTTTCATCAAGGGGTTCCGCAGCCATCGTGTGGTGAGCATCAAGCCACAGCAATACGGCGAGTGTAAGGATCGTTCTCATGAACCCTCCCCTTATTTGGCAGAAGAACCGATTAATACCTGTCTTCATAATGTGTGATGGATAGGAACTATATCCTTCTGGCAGCAGAAACACAAACGCACAAGGAGAGGGGGATGGAGCCTGATAATCTTCTGTGCTCGCGCAACGCGCGGTCGCGGACTCCCCTCGTTGGACGCGCGCAGTGGAAGATCAATCAGCCCCCATCCCTGAAGAGGGAACGAGCGAGCTTGGAGGGATCATTTTAGATAGATGACGGTCGCTCGATGCGCGTAGTAAAGGGCAGCCTCGGCCACTCCCTTAAAGGGGCATAGAGAATTGGACGGGCTCGTTCGACGGTTGCAGTGGGGACTAACCACGCCACCCTGTAATGAGAGAGTGGAAGACAAAATAGTAGGAGGGCCTGGGCTTCCTGCTCGCGCAACGCGCGGCCTCAGAAGGCCCTCGTTGGACGCGCGCAGTGGAAGATCAATCAGCCTCCATCCCTGAAGAGAGAACGAACCAGCTAAGAACTCACAGGCTTACGGCTTCGTGCTCTGTTGCCATGCGAGATCCTTCGCGTGGCGAATCTCGCGCATCACCCGCACCATGGGATCGCAATTGGGATCGTCTTGCCGTACAGCCGACGCACGCAACGCTAGCGCTAATTCAGTCAGCTCGATCGTGCGGCACAAATTGTTGGCGATCTGCGTATCCTCAACATCGTCGTCTGGTCGTCGCATAGCACAGCACTCTCTCAATAGCCATCTGAGCAAAGTGTACAAGACTCCCCGACCCGGAGCAACCTGGGCTCGTTTTAGTCCGGCACCACCCTGTAATGCGAGAGCGACAGTTGTGAATGTCCGATGGGGTAGCAACTTGAAGAGCTACTGCGGGATGAGCGCGCGGGTTTCTCTGAATTGCTCGTCCAGATGTGCTCGATCGTCGACATGGCGCCGGTCGAGATGCATCTGGAACCCTTCGGCAACCAATTGGAGTTCGTGTCGAAGTCCTTCGGTCAGAACACCGGTGTGACGCTTGGAATCGGCAATTTCAACTCGAAGGGTTTCAGTTGCAGCGCCAACGATCTGCTGAATTTGGGCAAGCGATTCCTGATCCATGCCGTGTCCCCTTAGTAGGCCACAAAGTTTATGGCGTTGGCAGAAGGAAGTCAAACTGCACTTACCTCTCCAGGATGGTCGCCCCTGCCAGGTTCGGCCTCCTCGACTTCAAAGTATTGTTACTCGAAAAACTAGGCGGGGCTCCGAAAGCACGGGGAAAGCAGGGCAACCAGACTGCCCTTTGTGCTCGCGCAACGCGCGGCCTCAGAAGGCCCTCGTTGGACGCGCGCAGTGAAGGGCAGTCTGGTCACCCTGCTTGGAGAGTAACGGGGAGAGCATGGTAAGGAATCGTTCGCGTGGAAGACAAGATGTACGATTGCAGAACCCGCCTCTGAATGGGCTAGCGAGATGCAATCAGATTGTTGGAGGACTCTTTAGCCAAT
This sequence comes from Nitrospira sp., assembly GCA_031421455.1. Classification (GTDB taxonomy): domain Bacteria; phylum Nitrospirota; class Nitrospiria; order Nitrospirales; family Nitrospiraceae; genus Palsa-1315. The sequence goes on along the minus strand of JANOOS010000234.1, from coordinate 3,064 downwards.
TGCGCAGAGCGATTTGAGTCAAACTCCAAAGCTCCAGATGAAGTTCGCTCTCGTTCTGCGAAGGGGGCTCCCACCCGAAATCAAGGTCTTGATCGAGTTGCATCAACTCGCCTCCGTGAGAGATGACTGACCGAAGGTCGTACATATCGTCGCGTCGTTTTGCCAGGCCAGCACCCGGAGCATAGGTGTCAAAGAAATCCTTAAACCGTCGAATTACACCCGGCACTTCATGCTCACCAGATTTGCCGCAAGTTGGGCAATTGAATGGATGTCGATCTCCGCGTTCTGTCAGTGACTCGATTGCCGAGACCAGCGCCGCGAAGGATACGGACACAGAAGTGTTCCATTGGCGTGACGCCATTTCCATCCAGAAGGTAGCCCTGTCGAACTTCACACGATTCTCCCCTGACAAGGCCATGTAGCAACAAATCGACTGGTCGAGGTCGGCAGGGACACGCAAACCCTTTCCATCATGGCCGACCTTCGAGTAGTATTCTTCCGGGGCCACCGCTTCAAGCTGTTCGTCGGTAGGTGGTGATAGCTCTGAGGTCACAGCTTCCCATCCCTCCACCTTAAAGTATTGTTTAACCCATTTGATTTCATGGCGGCCATCGTCAAGAGGTACGCTTGCCCAGAAGTGTGCGGATCGGGTCGACTGAAGGCTTGTATGCCCCGCAAGTAGAACATTAAGAAGAAAGGTCAGCTTGCGGTGCTCCCTCATTCTTCGGTGATTGGTGACCCGCCAACAATCGGTTGCCTTTATTGGAAACTCAAGAATGAAGGGGTGATCAGCCATTTCGACATTGGCGCGCGGCGCATGATCAGGCGGCGGAAGTATCTGTACCCCTGAATGATTCCCTCGCCACGAACCCGTCACGCGAAAGCTATTGAAACTGTAATCCCGTCCCACCTGCAGTGGCCCCGCAAGAATCGACCCCTCGATCTCTTTGCTAATCTTCATCCATTCAGCAGCATCGAACGCTTCGCCAGGCTCTATTACGACAATCTTTTTCTCGCGAAAGGTGAGCGAAACTCGGCAAGAAGAACGCGCAAGCGGAAGATGAAACTTATTGGGGTTACTTGAACTATCATCGTATTGGCCTGGTATTCCAATTCGCTCGTATAGAAGGAGCATCAATTCGGCTGAGTCGAGATCCTTCCACTCATCTCTAAGAAGGTTATCAGTCATGCTTCAGTCTTCCGTAAACGTCAAACCGTCCGACATGTATGTGGCAGACAGGCTACGTGACCTACCCCACATGGAGACCAAGATTGATCAACACGCCTTCGCGCAGCCCTAGATCACTGACGAGTACACTTTCCAACCCTAGCGTCTCCATCACTGTCCGAATGATAATTGCGCCGGCGGCTATGACTTCTTCGCGGCCTTTTTCCAGGCCAGGCAGACCTACACGATCAGCCTTTTTTCGACTGAGGAGTGTTTGTTCGAGTTGTTGGATGGTATCGATCTGTAGCCTGTGGTTGTGGATTCTGACTGGCTCGTAGGTGGGGAGTTTCTGTGCCATGGCTGCTAGGCTGGTGACGGTTCCCGCCGTGCCGACGAAGGTTGCTGCTTGATAGTTGCCCATCTCGGCGACTGCTGCTTTCGTTTCTTTCGTAACCCATTCGCGCGCCTGACGAATCTCCTCGTCGGTCAGAGGATCATGATGAAGAAGTCGTTCACAGAGCCGGACGACTCCAATATCGATCGATCGCACGACTGGATTCTGGCCTGGTCGATCCAGGATAAACTCAGTACTACCGCCGCCGATGTCGAGGGCCAGCACGTCGGTTACACCGTGGGGCAAGCCGGAGCGGATGCCCAGCATGGTGCGCCTGGCTTCTTCTTCTCCTGAGATCAGTTCGACCTCGAAGCCTGCTTCGCGCTTTACGCGATCGAGAAACTCATGACGGTTCCCTGCATCACGTACGGCGCTCGTCGCAACGACCGCTGTGGCGTCGACATGAGCGGCATCGACCAGCTCCCGCCATTCCCTGAGGCACTGCACCACACGATTCATCGCCGCAATGGACAGCTGCTTGGTCCGATCGACACCCTCACCTAACCGGAGGATTCGCCGTTCAGATCGTACTTCTATCAATTTTCCACTGGGAGACAGATCGGCTATCAGCAATCGGCAGGTGAGCGTGCCGATATCCACGCCGGCGAGCCGCATCGTGCGTGGCGAGTCCTTCATGCGTCGCTCCGAATCTCCGCGATCTCCAATTCAAGCTTGTCACGTGCATTCTTGAGCTCCTGAATCTCTTTGACCAGTCGGCCAACTTCAGCATCGAACAGAACCCGCTCAACCGGTTCGCCGCCTTCGCGAAGATGAACCCCCCGCTCGCCGACATCCCGGTACAACTCATCCAATTGCTGATCAAGCTTGCGGATTTCGAGCCGGATTCTTAGTAATTCCGTTTCTTCCAGCGCACGGATCGCCGCCTGCGCCGTGCCATGGCGCAATGTCGCCAACCCCGCCATCAAATCATGTTTGAGTCGCTGTAAAAGACCCATGCTGCTCCTAGTGATCAGTGATGAGTGATCGGTGATGAGTGAAGACCGGACGAGAAATCCATCAGTCGGTCACCTGCCACTGATCACACATCACCCATCACGCATCACTTTCATCAACTGACCGACCCCAACTCCAATTTCTTTTCCCACTTTCGCAACATGGCTTCTCGCAAGGCGCGGTGCACCGGCGCCTTCAGCTGTGGATCCTGCTTCAACAGGGCAACGGCCTCCTGCCTCGCCTGCTGGAGCATATCGGCATCCCGCACCAAATTCGCGACACGAAACTCCGGCATGCCCCACTGCCGAAGCCCAAAAAACTCGCCGGGCCCTCTGATACGCAAATCTTCTTCAGCGATCACAAACCCGTCTGTCGATCGTACAAGCGCCTCCAGCCGCTCTCGAGCCGCCGACGGGGTCGGGATAGCGCTGCCCCCGTGCCCCCGTTCCCCCCAGGCCCGCGGGGGGCCCGGGGGCCCCGGGGGGCCGGGGCCCGGGGGCCCCCCCCCGGGGGGGCGGGGGCGGGCCGGGGGGGGGGGGGGGGGGGGG
>JANOOS010000233.1:0-2697 GCA_031421455.1 Nitrospira sp. | reverse complement strand
ATCGGTGCGGCTTGCGCACTCGATTGCGCCGGTCGCGGGATGACAGTCTTTGCCGGCGTACGCGACCCTCGGGCGGGGGAGGCGCTTGCCGCGAAGGGCGGGCCGTCGCTCATTCCCGTCACGCTCGACGTCACAGATGAGCCATCGATCGCGCGGTCTGTTGAGGCGGTGCAATTGGTTCTGGGCGAGAAGGGCCTGGGAGGGCTCGTCAATAATGCCGGGATTGTCGTCGGCAGTCCTCTCGAAGTGATCCCGTTGTCGCATCTCAGAAAGCAGCTTGAGGTCAACGTGATCGGGCAAATCGCTGTCACGCAGGCCTTTCTCCCGTTGTTACGCCGTGGTCGCGGTCGAATCGTGAACATGGGATCGATTGCCGGACGAGGGACCATTCCGTTGCTGGGGCCCTATTCTGCATCGAAGTATGCCTTGGAGGCGCTGACTGATGCGTTGAGAATGGAGCTGCAGCCCTGGGGGATTCAGGTGTCGATTATCGAACCGGGGGCGATTGCGACGCCGATTTGGGAGAAGTCAGCGAAGGAAGCAGAGGGTCTTGAAGCCTCGGTCAGCGCAGAGGCGAAGGCCCTGTATGGTGAGGCGGTCATTCGAATTCGTGAAGCGATCGCTCAAGCGGCTCAACGGGCGATAGCACCGGACGCCGTGGTCCGGGCGGTGCATCATGCGTTGACGGCCTCTCGCCCTCGCACCCGCTATCTGGTGGGTTCCGATGCTAAGCTGCGTGCCTGGATGGTGAAGTGGTTGCCGGATCGCATTCAAGATACGTTGCTGGTCTGGGCGCTGAAGTATCCCCGTTCCTAGGAAGGACGTTATTTGGTTTATTTTGTTTGTTTAGTTTGTTTTGTTAATTTCTTTCAACCAAACAAACCAAATGAACCAAACAAACGAGTTTAGCCAACCAGGTCGGGGTTGAGCCGGTTCATCGGCTTGATCGAGAGGGCTTTGATTTCGTTGTAGATGATCGTGCGTCCTGCCTGACGAAGGCGCGAGAAGACTCCTTCCACAATCACCTGGTCGCCTTCCCGAACGTCAACCTGCCCGAGACTAATGACTTTCAGCGTCCCGGCCGGATCCTTCAAGAGAAATCCATAGGCCGGTTGCCCTTGCCGATTCGTCGCGAGTTGGACGTTAGTAACTTGACCGGTGACCACCACTTCTTGGTGGTCGTATTGTTCGGGGTGGGTGAGGAGTTCGGTGATCTCCAGAAGGCCTGAGGCGTGAACAGGTAGTGGTATCAGGCTGAAGGCAAGTAGGGGAAGCAGAAGAATCAGAAAATGTGCGGTTCGGTGATGCTGACGCAGTGGCTGGGTGTTGGAGGGTCTGGCCATGATGTAAGGGTATTATACCGAACCAGGGCCAAAGTGCAATCATGAACGCATCCCTCGTGCGAGGGGGGAGCAAGGAAGTGCTGAGCACAGGGAAGTTTTGAGTTCTGAGTTCTAAGTTCTGAGTTGGAAGGCAAAGAAGGGGGAAGTTCTGAGTTGTCCGGAACTAACTCAAAACTCAGAACCCAGAACTTTTTCCCCTGTCCCGTTCCTCGGATTACCATTTATCGGAGGATTTTCCGCTCGCGTCTTCTCCCCTCATATTGTTGAGGATCTGCGTCTGCATCTCGCTCAATTCCTTTGCTGGAGGCTCGGCTGGGCCTTCAAGCGCGCCCTCTTCCAGCTTTGGTATGGGTGCAGTTCGCTTGAGCAACTCTTCATCCACTGCTTCGGGAGAGCGATCCATATCGTTGAAGATGGTGATGAGCCGCTGCAGTCCAAACAAGCTCCTGGTAATTTCCGAGTGCATGGCATTGGAGCTAGCTCCAAACACGAGCGAGGTCCAGAACTTGACTTCGATCTCTTCGGGTAAGCTGCCCCAGACCATGGCGGTCAGTTTGTCGATGAGAGCGGACTCTGTCTTTTCCAACCCGTCGTAGCTCGAAAGTGAACGTGTGATGGATTGCGCCGCGAGCACCGAGAAGGTCTCCTTCCACAGGTCCAATGGCGCTGTCACCGTGGCTGCCGCGCCGGTTGGTAACGTGGCCTGAAGGGATTGTAGATATTGCGAGAGGTACTTCACTTTGCGGGCGGCGAGACTGCCGGCGGGGATACCCCAGACATGTGCGATTTCATGATCTTGTAGCGGCGCCGAGATCGCATTTTCCCGCTCGCGTTCCGCCAGGCCGAGCCGTTTGCGATACTTTTCCGCCATGCGGAGTTGAGTTTGGAATTCGATGCTGAGCCGTTGTCGCTGATAGTCCTCAGCCGTGACTTCATCGGCTGTCCAACGCTCTTCCAGCAGACGGATTGCAGGCCTGGGCAGCACGGTTCTCGCCGATGCGCGCAAGACCTCAAGCTGGTCGGCGGAGACGGAGAAACGCTCGCTTAAGAGGGCGCCGGATCGGTCGGCGAAGGCCACGCGGAGCTGCGCGAGGCTTCGAAGACATTCGCATTGCAGCCACGTCCGCTCCCGTTTGAGCCGCACCTGCCGGCGGTATTGGTCGCGCCGGTCCGTCACAACCTTGATCGATTCCTTGGACATGCTGGTATTGGTGGGCTTGGTCCCGGCGACACAGCGGGGATCCGGCCGGTCTGTCACGATGTAGAGGATCTCTTCGTCCGTCACGTCGAAGTATTGGAGGAGGATCAGTCGAAGCATAATCCTCCCTTGCATGGGCATGGCATCGATGACGGA
>JANOOS010000232.1:0-10011 GCA_031421455.1 Nitrospira sp. | reverse complement strand
CCCCGTGTGATTGAATGTCGCGCCCGTAAACGTCGTCGTCGATCGATGGCAGGTCTCACAGGATTGCGCCGTCGGCACGTGCGAGGCCGCCTTGCCCCGCGCCGTCGTCCCGTTATGGCACGTCGCACAGCCCGTCGTGATCCCCGTATGGTTAAACGCGGTCCCCAGGAACGTGGTGGTCGACCGGTGGCACGTCTCACAGGATTGCGTCGTTGGTACGTGCGAGGCCGCCTTGCCTCGCGCTGTCGTCCCGTTATGGCACGTCGCGCACCCCGTCGTGATCCCCGTGTGATTGAATGTCGCGCCCGTAAACGTCGTCGTCGATCGGTGGCACGTCTCACACGAGGCCGTCGTTGGGACGTGCGAGGCCGCCTTGCCCCGCGCCGTGGTCCCGTTATGGCAGGTCGCACAGCCCGTCGTGATCCCCGTATGATTGAACAGCGCCCCCGTAAAGGTCGTCGTAGACCGGTGGCAGGTCTCGCACGATTGTGTCGTCGGGACGTGTGTCGCCGCCTTGCCCCGCGCTGCCGTCCCGTTATGGCAGGTCGCGCAGCCGCTCACAATTCCCGTGTGATCATATCCGTTGGACACAAGCAGCCAATTCGCCGCGCCCACTCGATGGCAGGAATCGCACGAAGCAGCTGTAGACACGTGCCCGGCCGATTTCCCTGGAGCCTGGATACCGTTGTGACAAGTTGCACAAGTACCTGGCCCAACCCCCGTATGCTTGAAGGCCGCACCAGTCCAGCCAACCGTCCGGTGGCAACTGTCGCAGCTCATGGTCGTCGGAATATGACTCGCAGACTTGCCTGCCACGGTAGTTTGGTTATGGCATTTGGAGCAGGTTCCCGGAACGACACCGTTATGGGTAAAAAATGCTGGGGTCCAATTTGTCGTCCGATGGCAGCTGCTGCAATTAACCATGGTCGGCAGGTGGTTCGTCGGCTTAAAGGTGGAGACGACTCGTCCGCCTGGTGAGTGGCATTGCATACATTGCGTCGGCGTTCCTCGAAAAATGCTCTGCAAGTGGCACCGCTCACACACGACCTGCGCATGGCCCCCGCTGAGCGGAAAGCCAGTGCTGCTGTGGTCGATTTCAATATCTGTGCGGATACTCCCCTGGGCAAAAGCGGTATCCGGCGTCAACAAGGCCAAGCTGCATACCGCCAGAAGTCCAGTAACAATTGCCCAGGCAAAGAACCGACGTCCTGCCCAACTATTCGATTGTGTCATTTTGTATCCGCCACTGAGCACATCGGTCGCTTGCGCCAACAATATTGCCCCTCGATTCCACTGCGCTGAGGATTCAATTTTAAAGTTGGGATATTATTCCCAACGTCTCGACGCGACTCCCAAGTAGAAAAAATCGCGGGAACATTATCCCAAGCAGGGATAGAGCAAAGGACATACCCTTTGCAGGGAAAACATCGCAAACTTCTGATTTCTATATGAAGCTGAAATTCTGCATGGGTAGATTTACCCATGAATACAGAGTTCTTCCTGTAAAGAATGCAGGACAGCGCCTACGATTTCTACAGATGGAAACTTTCCCCATGGCTCAGAAATGTGCAAACCCACGTAAGGATGTGCAGCGAGAAACAGGCGCAGGATTTGCTCTATACAATCCAGATCTTCGGCTCATCGACTACAACCAAATCAACAAACCAACCTTTCTCGAGCATAGGATGAACGAGTATGGCTATCGCTGAACCTCTCCAACATGTCCGGGAACGAACAACCCAGGCATCTCGCCCGGCAACACGGAGCCGCTCAAGACCGAAGGAAGACGTGACGGACGACTCTCCCTCTCTGCCAAGACGCCTGCTGGTCTTCGTGCTCGTGGGCTTAACGATATGGGTGGCCTACACGATTGCGACCGGCAAGTACTACACTCCGCGCTCGGACTTTGGCTGGTACCTGGGAGTCGTCGGCTCCGTGATGCTGCTCTTAATGCTGGCCTATCCACTGCGCAAGCACGTGGGTTTCATGAGTCGCTGGGGCGCACTAAAATACTGGTTTCGTATCCACATGATCATGGGGATCGTCGGCCCCACACTCATTCTATTTCACTCAACCTTTCAGCTGAGATCCCTGAACGCGACCATCGCGCTTTTCAGCATGCTGGGGGTGGTCATCAGCGGCATCATCGGTCGCTTTATCTACACCAAGATTCACTATGGTCTCTACGGCCGGCGCGCCACGCTGGAAAAAGCACAGGAAGAGCTTGCAGGTCTTTCTGACGACGCCAAATCCCGACTGCACTTTGCGCCTCGCGTCGAGCAATGGCTTCAATCATTCGAGCGCGACTCGAAGCAACTCGATCGTTCCTTTACCTCGCACCTATTCAGCCCGCTGACGATCGGGTTAAAACGGATTGTCTTGGGCTTTCGTTGCAGGCGCGAGCTGCGAAAAATTCTGAAGGCCGAACGGCATCCGGAGTTCCGTGGGGGGGCATCGGAGGCGATCCAATTGACGTCATCGTATTTGAAAGAGTGCCAGCGCGTCGCCCAGTTCAGTACCTTCGAACGCCTCTTCTCGTTGTGGCACGTGCTCCACGTTCCCTTGATCTACGTTCTGGCTGCCTGCGCGATTTTTCACATCGTGGCAGCCTACATGTACTGAGGCCTATCAACTGTGCTCGCCTCATCCTACTACCTGCCCATTGGTCTGCTCGGCGCCTTGATGCTCATGGCCGCGCCGGCCTGGGCAGACAACGTCGAGTCAGCATTGATGCCTGGGCAGGTGATCGAGGGGCATGCCAAATGGGAAGAAGACTGCACCAAGTGCCACAAGCGATTCGACAAGGCGGCGCAAAATACCCTCTGCCAGGATTGTCACAAAGACATTCGTACGGACATCGCGCAGAAGCAGGGATCGCACGGGCGATTCAAGGAGCAGCGCGAATGCAAGGAATGCCACACAGACCACAAAGGCAGAGCCGAGAATATCGCGCCGATTACGGAACAGACCTTCGATCATAAGCGAACGGACTTCCCGCTCCAGGGCGCCCATGCCGACACGAAGAAGGTCGAATGCAAGGCTTGCCACAAACCCAAGGCCAAGTATCGCGAAGCGCCCTCCGATTGTTATAGCTGCCACAAGAAAGACGATAAGCATAAAGGCAAACTGGGAAGCGCCTGCGCCGATTGTCATACAGATCGGAATTGGAAAGAGTTCCGGTTCGACCATGACAAGACACGCTATAAGCTCCGCAACAAGCATGTCGAAGTCCCATGCAAAGGCTGCCACGAAAACGATCGTTATAAAGAAACCCCGATGGATTGTTACTCCTGCCATAAAAAGGACGACAAGCATAAAGGACAGGAAGGCACGAAGTGCGAGGAATGCCACAACGACCAGTCATGGAAGAAATCACCGTTCGACCATAACAAGTCACGCTTCCCTTTGATGGGAAAGCACGCCAAGGTGGAATGCACGAAATGCCATCTGACACCGGCCTTTAAAGACGCACCGACAGATTGTTATTCCTGCCACAAGAAAGACGACAAACACAAAGGGGCGTACGGAGAGAAATGTGAGACTTGCCATGGGGCAGGCGACTGGAAAACCATCACGTTCGACCACGACTTGCACTCCCAGTACCCGCTACGGGGGCGGCATATCGCAACGAAATGCGAATCATGCCATAAGGGGCACTTGTATAAGGACAAGACTCCGGCCGACTGCAATGCCTGCCACATGAAAGACGACAAGCATAAGGGGCACTTTACCGAGAAGTGTGAACGCTGCCATACCGAACGGGATTGGAAAGCCCTCCTCTTTGAGCACGATCGCGATACAGCCTATCCGCTACGAGGGAAGCATCGGACAGCAAAGTGCGAGTCTTGTCATACGGGGCATCTGTACAAGGACAAGACGCCTGCCGCCTGCTTTGCCTGTCACAAAAAAGACGACAAACACAAGGGACGCTTTACCGAGAAGTGTGAACACTGTCACACCGAACGGGATTGGAAAGCCCTCCTCTTTGAGCACGATCACGATACCGCCTATCCGCTACAAGGGAAACATCGAACCACCACTTGCGAGAGTTGCCACACGGGACTGCTGTATCAGGACAAGACGCCCACAGCCTGCTACGCTTGCCACAAGAAGGACGATAAACATCTGCGTCGTTTAGGTACGGAATGTAAGGACTGCCACAGCCTGCGAGACTGGAAACTCTGGGACTTCGATCACGATACGCGGACTCGATTCAAGCTCGACGGCGGCCATAAGGGGCTCGATTGTTATGCCTGCCATACTGCGCGCATGGACAAGAAGGTCGAATCATCATCCACCTGTGTCAGTTGCCACAAGAAGGATGACAAGCATGAAGGAAGTTTCGGCTCACAGTGTGATCGGTGTCATGAAACAACCCTGTGGAAGACGGTCAAACGGGGCAGCAGTATCTTTCGCGGCCGTTAGCTTCAGGCCTGTTGGTTAAGACCTCCAAAGGGAATGTACTGTGGAATATCGACGTGACATCTCGTCCTCGCTCAAACTCCTGGCCCTCGGACTTGCCATTTTTGTCGGTTACCAGGGGTGGCTGAAACCCACGTATTTGACTCCTGGACCTGCTTCACTGCAGCCATCGGAGACTCCTCCGGCGCAATCAACCCCCAGCTTCGCGTTGCCGGGAACGCAAGAATATCCGCCCTGGGACGTTCCTCAAACGCGACTGATCGATCCAGGCCAAGCGCCTACCGATGCGCTCGAGCTCATTCGCGACGAAGTGGAAAAGGGGAACTACAAGGAAGCAGAACGCCGGTTGCTAGCCCTCTCTCGCAAACGGCTGGATATGCCCCAGACCAAACGGTACGTTGCAGCGCTCTGGAACAATCTCGGCGTGCAACAGGAAAAGTTCGGCGGGAGCGCACTCTCTGTCAAAGCCTTTAAGAACGCCGTAGCATCAGACCCCAATAATTCGCTTGCGTCCATGAACCTGACGCAAGCGTACTGGGAACTTCGCGATCCCGGGATGACCGCTCAGTTCCTCAACAGGGTGATTCGGTTAAATCCCGCCGACCCATTCCCTCATCTTGCGCTCGCCGAACTCTTGTTGGAGAAAGGCGACAAGACTTCGGCGATGGCCCATCTCAATCTCGCGCAGCCACAAACCCAATATGATCCCCATCTCCAATCCTATCGAAATAAGCTCGTTGCAAAGGTGGACGCGGACATAGCCACCAGACCGGTTCCGGATCCCCGTCAAAGCCTTACGTCTCCTCCCTCAATGCCATCCGCTCATCCACCAGCCCCTTCCATCGCGACTCAGGCAGAACAGTCACCGAGGCCGTTTGTTCCGCGCGATACCACTCATTTCGTCGTTCATTTCGATGGGGCTGAGGATCAAGCCACCTGGCTGCGCATCCGGGCCATGCTCGAATATGCCTATGAGGAGATCCCTCCGAAGTTCGGACAGATGCCTGCCGGACCCATCAAGGTTGTTCTACACACAGGTCAGAAATTTTCCGGTTCAGCAGGAGTCCCCAATTGGGCCGACACTCTGTTCGATCACACTTCCGGATCGATCAACATCCCTACTCAAGGCGCACTCGACGATCTCGCATTATTCAGCCGCGTGGTCCGTCATCAGTTCGTACATGCGCTCTTTCATGAACAGGCTAAGAATGGAAGCGCATCTCCCCCAACATGGCTCGTGGAGGGCCTGGCCATCCATCTGACGGAAGACCCCTGGCCGGACATGGAGGAGTCCAGACAACAGAACCCTCCCTTCATACCGCTAACCTCGCTTCACGGATCGTGGGCTCAGCTTCCCTCAACGTCAATATCGATCGCCTACCTCTCGGCAACGGTTGCCACTCAGCACCTCCTCGATCGGTATAGCATGTACACCATTCGCCAACTGATGAAGGTGCTCATGACCGGACAGCCTCTTGAGACAGCGATGCAACAAAAGTTGTCCATGTCGTATGAACAGTTTCAGCTCCAGTGGGCGCAAAGCCACAAGCCGCATGCGAGCGAGCGGGGTTCATGAACGCGAGACTGGCGGGACGAGCAAGACGCAAGGATTCGAGGTTCGAAATCTAAGGTTCGAGGTTTTCGGAACTTCGAACCCCGAACTTCGGATCGCGCCACAGGCGCCCGCTCGCCAGACAGCTGGAGAAATTGCCACAGATTGGCAAGGGACAGGATCGAAGGGATGCGTCTACTTGACCTTGGAGAAGTCGGCGACGATTCTCGCCTCAGTTCCGTCCTGAAGATTCACGACAAAAACAGACGACGATGCGGTGGGATCAAATTTTTCATAGGCAAACAGTGCGGTAAACCGCGACCGATACACCGGCCCGCTTCCTTCGTTCTTTCGGCCACGTTCGGCTTTTCCGATGTCGACAGGCTTGACCTTCTTCGAACCCTGCTGTAACTCGATCAAGGCGCCCTCTGCAAAGTATTCATCGTCGCCACATAGCTGAACTTCAATCTCCATATTGGGCATGTCCATAACTTTTTTTATGAACTCCTCGGGCATGCGCACATCCGTCTTCCGCTTCTTGGACTCTGCCGCTTCCTGCCGGCCAAAGGCTTCAAGCCGATAGCGTTTGGTTCTGAGGATGGCGCTGGCTCCGCAGGGGTCTTTCTCAGGATCGGCTCCCACACGCGTGATCATGGAGGCTTGCTGAAGGACCTTCTTGACCTCCTCCGGGCTGTTGGCCTTCTCCAATGGCGCCCGTCCAGCTCCCAAGGCTTTCTGCGCCTCTTCCACTGAGAGCTTCACATCGATCGCAAAGACCGGCTGGAGACCGACGACCGTCAACAGGCCCGCGATCGCACAAATGGCAACGCCGCCAATTCGCGTCGCCGATGTCAGGCATCGCACACTCATGACCCCCTCCGTATACAAGACAAAGATTGATGGGGCGGCATTGTACGGAACCCCCTACCCCTTTGCAATCAGTCTGAGAAACGAGCCCAGTTAGCATAGGGCTTGACGGCATACAGCTCATCAAGATCGACCGGCACGCTCACACCGGCTTGCGTAAGCAGCTGGGCAACAAGGCGGAGCGGCAGGCCGACCACCGTTGGGAAATCTCCATCAATGGAATCGACCAGATCGCCGCCCTCTCCTTGGATTGAGTACGCACCGGCCTTGCCGAGACTTTCTCCTGTTGCGAGATACCGTTCATGCACTCGTTCATCGAACGGCTTCATCCGGACAACAGAGGTGGATAGCGCAACGACAGCTATCCCAAGAGCTGAACAGACGAGCGAGACCGCCGTGCATACGTAATGATCGCGGCCTGCCAAGCGCCGAAGCATCGCACGGGCCTCCGCTGGATCGGCTGGTTTCCCGAGAACGTCATGATCCAATTCAATCACGGTGTCGCTCCCCAGCACGATCGCCTCTGGCTCTTGTATCGCAACTGACCGGGCCTTGCCCTGCGCGAAGGATTGCACCTGGTCGATCGCCGAGCGATCCGCTACCAGCCGTTCCTCAAAGGATGGGTTCTTGACGTCGAATGGGATACCAAGCAGGGCGAGCAACTCGCGACGGCGCGGAGAGGTGGAAGCCAGAATGAGTGCCATCTACAATGCCGGAGAGGGTTCAGGAGAAGTAGCGACAAGGGGTTCCGGCAATAGGTGGTCAGGGATCTCGGCAAGACTCGCGCAGTGCGCGTGAAAATCGGCGAGCACCTGCTCCAAGTCAGCAACCGAAGAGACTCGGAACATATTGGCTCGAAGCGAGGCAGCATGAGGAAAGCCTTTGCAGTACCAACCCAGATGTTTGCGCATTCGCCGAAATTGGCCCTGCCCACAGGCCGCTTCAAACCGTCGGGCATGATCGAGCAGCATCTCAAAGCGCACATTGAGCGATGGCGCCCACGGTTCCGGCCCCTCCTCAGGCCGATGCTGCTGCAGAATGAGTCGCGCCTCCTCTTTCTGCCGAAAGAACCAGGGGGCTCCAAGCGCAGCTCGCCCGACCAGCACACCATCGACTCCGGTATCCCGGACGCGACGGACGATGTCGTGATAACTATGCACATCTCCGTTGCCGAACAGCAAAGTTCCACTTCCCCGCGCGATCTCCGTTGCCCTGGCAATGGCATTCCAATCCGCTTCTCCCCGATACATTTGTTGCAAGGTGCGGCCATGGAGGGAAATCACTGCAGGCTGCTCCCTGAGGAGCCATTCAATCCATTGGTCGATAACCACGACGTCGTAGCCGAGGCGTGTCTTGACGGACAGAGGGAGCTTGCGTCGGACGAGCGGGCGGGCGTCCTGCCGCTGCTCGTTCATTCGATGGATCGCCGCCACTCTGCCAGGCTTGAGGCCCGCTCCCTCAAGGGTCTGACCTGCCGCCCAATCGGTAATCCCCTGCCGCGTAGCCTGCATAATGGCCTGAGCCACATCCGGCGTCCGGATCAGCCCCGCGCCAGATCCGGAAGAGGCTACACTCCGCGAGGGACAGCCCATGTTGATATCCAGTCCATCAAACCCCAACTCACAGACTGCATGGGCGGCCTGATAGAAGAGGTCCGGCTCTTTCCCATAGAGCTGCGCGACGATCGGCCGTTCAGCCTCATGATAGATGAGAGAATCCAACAGGAACTCCGGCCCCCGACAGACGTCATGCACATGAGTGAACTCCGTGAAAGAGACGTCCGGCTTCCCGTGCAGGGCTACGGTATGGCGAAACGTTGCATCTGTGACCCCGTCCATCGGCGCCATCCCGATGACCGGTTTGGCGAGTGACTGCCAGAAACTCATCTAGTTCGCTCCATCTCCATCGCCGGATTCCCTACTTCATTCGCCTGCGCATAGGCCAGGCGTAACATGTCGGATTCCTGTTGCGCGAAAACCAGCGCATCCGGCGCGCATTCCGTCACAAATTCGAGAAACCGCTCGATCTTGAGGAGGAAAAAATCATACGACTGCGTGAGCGGACGCGGCAACCGAAACCAAAAGGGTACAAACTCTGTCAGGCAGATGCCCTGCTCCGTTAGGGCCCGACAAGTCTGTGGGAACATCTCTGCAAGGTCTCCTCCCCAATGGAGGATCTCGTGCGGCACATAGGACGTGCGGTACTGTGCTAGACCTGCCGCCTCCGCAGCCGTTTTCTCCCACTCCGGGCCTGCAATGGGAACCTGCCCGGAAATGATTTGCGCGTAGCGCGCATAGTCGTCGCACAACCGCTGTCGATCAGACTGGCACACCGGTTTCTGGGCTGAGATTGGACGAGACGTCAATTTCACCGGCTGTTCTAACGCTGTTCCTCTGGCCATCGTCTGTTGAACGAGGATGGAGAAACGCTGAACGGCCTCTGCATACTCCTCCACAATCATCTCGATCGGTTTGGTGTCCACTTCAAGCGCCACAGCCCGGAGGCTACAGAGATTCGGATGGGCCAGAACCTGTTCAAGCATGGTGAAGAGAATCGATGGAATCGGGGCTGCATGGGCGTCGATCCACTCAGGAAGCCCCCCTCCCCCCTGTGGCCCACCAACCGACTCATGGCAGGCCAACCCCGCTATGTGGATTTCTACGACCCGCTCCAGAGGAAATTCGTCCAGGAATTCTCCGACGAATCGTTCAAGCGATGTCCGTCGACAGGCAGCGGTATAGCGATAGACCGTCCAGAGGTGCCCGATATCCAGCACGAGGCCACAGGGCGCCAATGCTGTGACGAGCCGGAAAAAACGAGGGATCGGTATCGTGCCTGCGGAAAAATATGTGAGCGGCGGCATCTCTAAGAGAAAGAGTGGCGCCGTCCCATCCGCTCGGCGACCCTGCCGATCCATCGCCTGCTGAACCGTTGCGATATTGTCGGCCACCACCTCGGCGCTCAGCGGCGTATATAAGGGAGGAACATAGGTGCCGAACGAATAGCCTGCCATCTGCTTCATCGCGCACTCATGATTCAGCCAGAGGCTCTGTAGGCTGTTGAGTTGCGTGACCATCTCGCCGACGTCCTGCTGAAAGAACGGAGACGTTTGCACATCCGGCTGGGTGATCCACAGGCCTTCCCCGTGGTACGCCAGCGGTATATCCGGC
>JANOOS010000231.1:0-5005 GCA_031421455.1 Nitrospira sp. | reverse complement strand
CCTTGCACGAGGGCAGGTAGTATCGCCACCAGCAGCATCGAATGCTCGCCGGATCTCGGCAGGTGGCGGACTGGGCCTCGATGAACAGACGGTCGTGGATGTGCGAGGGAAGGCGGCGGACGAGGCGTTGGATGACGTGGTTGCGGGGCTGGATCGAGCCACTGTGGCCGGTGCGCCGTTTCTGCGCATCATTCATGGCCATGGCACGGGGAAACTCAAAGCGTCGTTGCGAGTCTACTTGAAGGACTCGCCCTACGTGGCGGAGTTCCGCGCGGGAGACCGGGCAGAAGGCGGGGATGGCGTGACGATTGTGAAGTTAGGCTAGGGGGTGACCAGATGTCCTTCTTGCTCGCGGAACGCGCACGATGAAAGGAGTGGAATGACACCCGTGTTGATCCCTTGCTCCCGGAGCGCGCACGATCAGAATGTGCTCGCTCGACGGCCGCAGTGGGACCAACACGGGCGCCATTCCACGAGAGAGAAATAAGCAAGCTTGGAAGGATCTCTTCGATGGATGACGGTCGTTCGATGTGTACAGTGAACGACAATCTGGCCACTCCCTTGAAAAGAGGTAAAGAAATTTAGAAGGCCTCGCCTAGGCTGATGGCACGCCATGGGGAATCGATTGCGAAGCAGTCGGAAGATTGCCTCTATTCTCTTCTATTGCGGCGCGTCATCATAGCATTCAAGCCCAATACGATAGCCAAAAAAACGAGGATTATAGCCGTTAACGAGCCGAGCACGCAGGAAAAACTCTCGTTGCAGAAATCAAACATGTATTGCCAAAACCCCCACATTTTGGTCTGAGCCAGGGTTTTTACAAACATCGTACCCCCTCCTTGACACTTCTCTTCGGTCCTAGGGTAGAGAAGCCAACTAAGCCAGCGATTCGACCTAAGTATTCCCGACGAGAAGATCCTTGCATGCTACGCTCTCCTGGCTCTACCGATCAGCAACACAATGCCACTGATGAGTGCATATATTCCGACAAGGAGTGGAATCGGAACGATCTGCCTTCTATCGACCGTGGCTTGGAGAAGGCCGCTGTCGATCACTTCTTCACGAATCGCGTAGGTGATGCCTTGGTAGGCGAACGCCACAACACCGAGCATGATGAGCGCGATCCCGATAATCGTTGCTCCCTTCACGGTCATGTCCTTTCGCATGAGGTAGGCGAACGCCACGATGCCGAGCACGATAAGCACGATGCCGAGAATCATTGCTGTATTCATGGTCATGTCCTTTCGCGTGAGGTACACAGCCTGTTTCTTCTGCACGACGCCAGTCCCTGTGCGAGCGACAGTGGCGCATGATGGTTCTGATCCCAATACCCGCCATACAGTTGTTAGGTCAGCGATTCGACGGCGATGCGTAATCGCTCGGTCAACTCCGTCGCCGCGACCGGGTCTTCCGTGGCGCGCGCCACTTCGATCGGTTCTCCGATGATGACGCGCAATCGCGGGAAACTCATTCTGCCCAGCGAAAGGGCTCGTGCCGTGCCGACGAGGCGAACCGGCACGAGTGGCGCGCCAGTTACAAGCGCCATGCGTGCGGCGCCTCGGTGCCACAGACGGTCTCCGTGGATAGTCCCCTGCGGGAAGATCGCGACCGCCTGTCCTGCCTCGAGCGACTGCCGCACCCGCACGAGCGCGAGCTGGTCGCCGTTGCCACGCTTAATCCCGACCGCGCCGAGCCCGTCGAGCACCCACCCAAGCAGTCGGGACTGCCAGAGTTCCGCCTTTGCGAGGAAACGCAGTTCCCGCGAGATCGCCGCTCCCAGGATGATCCCGTCGAGCACCGAGTCATGATTCGGTGCGATGACCATAGGCCCGGTGACGGGGAGGCGATCGGCTCCGACCACCTCGAGTCGATACATGGCGCGTACCAAGCCGCCGAAGAAACAGCGAACCTGTGTGTAGGTCGGAGCGGGGAACGGTATAAAGTCCGCATTTTTATTTGCCCTACGGTCGACAAGTGTATCCATCAATGATTCCATCAGATCTCTTCCTTCTTATCTGCTGCCATAGAGCGCAACGTTGGCTTATTTGGCCGTCTTGTTTCTGCATATTGCTCCCTACAGTCCCAGTCCAAGGGGAGCGTGGGTGCTACCGCCTGATGGCCTGGCTCACTGCAGCGTATGGTTAGGCATCAACTCTGTTTCGTTTCTCTCGTTTCCAGGCTCCCCAGGCATAGAAAAATCCCACCGGCGCGCTGATGAGGCAAACCCATGCCAGAGGAGACGATTCTGCGAGCAGCCAACCGGCAAGAGCGGTATAGATCGCTGCTCCAATAAAGTAGAGATACCAAGGAATCTTGCCTTTTCTGTTCACTGCTGTGTCGGTTTGTGATGTCATTAAGCGCTGGCCAGCAGGTTTCAAAAATTGCATAGACATTGTCAGCCTCCTCCCTCTGGAATGGCGAACCATGTGTTCGCTGGTCGGAGCGTCCGGCTTCCTACGAACGGACGCCTGTCCACCGATTCCGCAGCCACTTCGACCGTACGAGCTTGTACCCGAGCCAGGCCATTAGCAGCACGCCGAATAGCGGTACTACTACGGAACTCACCAGCTTCTGATAGTCGATCATTTGTACCCGCAAGAGATACTGGTAGCGCGAAGGATTCCGTCCTTCCGCCGTAATGATGACCCTATACAGGCCTTCGTCCAGCGTGGTTTTGCCGCTGACGACTCCGGTTGGGTGGTGACTCGGATGCCAGTCTGCCACCGTCTGAGCTTCTGCCTCATTGCTCCCGTTCCCCTTCACGATCCGCAGACCGACCGGCACGTTACGCAGTGTTGGGTCCACAAGGTCCACGACCAGGAAAGTCTCGCCTGTCTTGGGAATGTCTGTGCAATATTGAGCTTTCAGCTCGTATTGCGGCTGGTAGGAGCTGAAATGCACCGCGCTTTCACCGACCCAGCGTACGCAAGGGTCTACTTCCAAATCCGCTCCTCCATGCGCAGCGGCTACGCCGGGGTACAGTGCGGCAACAAGAATGAGTACCGTAGCGCCTGCTCGTGTCATTTGCTTAATCATGGCCAACCCTCCTGTTTTGGGGCCGTGTTAAGTTCTGGCCCATGCTGCTCTCCCCATTACTGCCGATAGCCCCATTCGTTCATTCTGGTCATCCATTTTTGTTACTCACTGAGGAGATAGGCCCCTCCGGGGTGTAAAGAGGGTCCTATCTACCTCAGCGGGAGACGCCGTTCAGAGTCGCGGCGCCACCAATTCTCGATAAATAAGTGTGCATAGACGAAGCGTCCTTACACGATGTCAATGCCGAGTGAGACGTTGCTGGTTGCGATGTAAGCCGTCTATGCGCAGCAATCACGGGATCGACAATTTCCCCACAGTTGACGCAACGCCGTCCAAAAAATTCATCGCCACTCGGCCCGAGCACAAAATCTTCAAACTCTTCAAGCACCATCAATCCTCCACAGCGTGCGCATCCCATCTCTTACCACCTTCCATCTTTGCCGATGTGCGTCTGCACCTCAATGATTGTCCATGATGGCTTTGAGATCACTGCCACTGATCACCTCGCGATCGAGCAGGACTTTTGCTCCTTCGATGAGTGCGCGCTTCTGTTCGGCTAAGAGCCATCTCACGCGATCATATTGCTCATCGATAATCCGGCGCACTTCACAGTCGATCTCGCGGGCGGTCTCCTCCGAGTAGTCGCCCTTCTCCTGAGTCGCCTGGATCTGCATCAAGAGGGGCTGGCGTTCACGATCAAGGGTGACGGTGCCCAACTTCTCGCTCATCCCATAGGACTTGACCATGCTCTTGGCAATGTCCGTGGCCCTGACAAGGTCGTTCTGCGCTCCGGTAGACGCCTCGCCGAAGATCAATTCTTCCGCATTCCGCCCACCGAGTAAGACGGCAATTTTGTTCTCCAGCTCCGTCTTGGCCATCAGGAAACGATCTTCAGTCGGGAGCTGAAGCGTATAGCCCAATGCCGCAATCCCGCGGGGGATAATCGAGATCTTCTGGATCGGGTCTGCTCCCGGAAACGACAGCGCTACCAAGGCGTGGCCTACTTCATGGTAAGCGACGCGTTCTTTCTCCATCTTGTTGAGAACTCGGTTTTTCTTCTCCAATCCGGCGACAACCCGCTCCACCGCTTCTTGCAATTCCGAGTGACCCACGTGTTCCTTATTCCGACGCACAGTTAAGAGTGTGGCTTCATTGATGAGATTCGCGAGGTCGGCGCCGGAGAACCCGGGGGTCATCGCGGCGATTACCTCGAGATCCGCATCGGGACCTAAAACCACTTGCTTCGCATGGACGCGCAAGATGGCCAGGCGGCCGATCTTATCCGGGCGATCGACCAAGACTTGCCTGTCGAACCGGCCTGGCCGCAACAGCGCAGGATCCAAGATTTCAGGCCGATTGGTCGCCGCCATCAGAATGACGGCGATGCGGGGATCGAAGCCGTCCATCTCAACCAGCAACTGATTCAGGGTCTGTTCACGCTCCTCATGCGCCATGGGTCCTGCCCCACGGGCTTTTCCCAATGCATCCAGTTCGTCGATGAAGATAATACAGGGCGCCTTGATCTTCGCCTGCTCGAACAGATCTCGCACGCGGGAGGCCCCCACTCCCACAAACATTTCCACAAACTCGGACCCGCTGATGCTGAAAAACGTCACGCCTGCCTCTCCTGCCACGGCGCGAGCCAGGAGCGTCTTGCCGGTTCCAGGAGGACCGACGAGCAAGATGCCTTTCGGAATCTTTCCTCCGAGCCGCGTAAATTTTTCCGGCGTCTTGAGAAAATCAATCACCTCGCCCAGTTCTTCCTTCGCCTCCTCCACGCCAGCTACATCCGCGAAAGTCACTTTCGTATCCTTCTCCGCATAGATCTTCGCCTTTGACTTCCCCACTGCCATGAACCCTTTTTGACCCTGTCCAAGCCCCTGACCGAGGCGCCGAATCACAAAAAACCAGATACCGCCAAAGATCAGCGCAGGAATGACCCACCACATAATGTCTCGCAAGAACGTAC
>JANOOS010000230.1:0-3742 GCA_031421455.1 Nitrospira sp. | reverse complement strand
CACCGACCTCGCGCCGGTGCAAGTCGGTGAGACCGTCACCCTGATTGGTCAGCAGGAAAAGGAATCGATCTGGGCGGATGAAGTGGCTGGCTGGATCGACACGATCCCCTATGAAGTCCTCTGCGGAATAGGCTCCCGCGTTCCACGCATTTATGAAACCGCCTGATGCACGAGACGGGCGCAATCCGAAGTTCGAGGTTCGAAGTTCGAGGTATTCGGAACTTCGAACCCGGAACTTCGAACCTCGAACTTTCGCCCGTCCCGCGCGTCGCGCCTTTCTCGCCCATCCGGCTGATTCACAGGCTGTTCAAAAAGGCCGTTCAGCAAGGCCGCAGCCGATGGAAGCACCGGAGGCGTAACTTTTCTCACCCGCCCACCCCAAGCTGCCAAGACAGCTTGTTCTCCGAGTGGGCTACGTTGAGGATGCTTTCGAGGCGAGAACGAAGCTGGCGGCATTTTTCAACAGCCTGCTAGTACACCATTCGAATTGTCGCACTACCCAGATACAGTGTGGTCCTATAGATTCCATCGACGGTCGGGTTGCGATTGCCCTGGACCGTACGGTCCTCGTAGAGCCCCGCTTGAAATGCAAGGTCGAGCCCGATCGCTTTGGGTTTCAGCGAGCCTAGACCGATATCTCCACATCGCATCAGCCCCAGAAACGATCCCTGCTCCTTGCACAACAATCCGAGCCCTCCCCCCACAACGTGAAGGTCCGAAGAAGGAATCCCTGGATCATAGGTTACATCCGGTATTTGATTCTGCTGGTTGGTATAACCGCCCCTCAGCGCCACCTCCCAGTTCGGGAGTGATTCAAGCGCCAACCACTTGTATTCGGTTCCCAGCATCACAGCGTAGGTGCTCCGCCAGTTCTGCGGCTGTGCGATCCTCATACCGTTCCCCAATGTCACATCGAGATTCCGAACAGACTTCCACCCCACATAATCGACATCCATCTCCAACTTCCATTCCCGTTCCTTCGTTCGAATAGGCCAGATCGCGATCGCTCCCGTAATGATTTGCGGTAAGACCAGCGTGGCACTGGCATCGGATACCTTGCCTCCATTCGCCAGTAATGCGCCGCTCAGATGCAAGGTCGCTTGACTCCGGTAGACGATCCCGATGTTTGCCAGCGGCTTTCCATCGTCATTGCGCAATGCCGTATACAACAGACTGGCATTGAAACCAACTGCGGTATCTTTCCCATTGAGTTCAGTTTTCACCCCAGCTGCGGGAATCGCCTGTCTTTCGGCATGACCTTCGCCAACGAGTCCGCTGAACGTATAGATATCCGCACCCAGCCCGAGCGAGAGGTTCTCCGTAACCTTATAGGCAAGGGTCGGCTTGATATTCAAAAGCGGCAGCGTGCTGAAGGTTGTGGCCGATTTGAACGGCCCCTCGTTCGGCCAGCGAGTCAACGAGCCAAAGGGCACAGTCAGACCAATCCCGACAGAAAGGTCTCCCAGAGCCGTCACCCCAAGACTCTTCAAGTTCGCCGTGAGATACATATGGCCGGGAGGGGGCCAAGCCGCACTCCCGTTCCGATCACCACGAGCAGTTACGCCTGTCAGACTGGTGAAATTCGTCGACCCACCCGATGCGAGCGCCCCTGCCATAAATTGGATCCCTTGCAGCTGTGTCATCCCTGCCGGGTTGTAATGCAGAGCCGAAGGGTCGTCGGCTTGGGCGGCAAAGGCATTGCTCATCGCAGACGCGGCGCTTCCTTGCCCTTGAATACGAGGCACCTGCGCTGAAGCCAAGCCAGGCAAAAATGCCAAGCAGAGCCCTATTATATAGGTCCACAATGTCCACATCCGAAAAGCCGATTCAGTCTGCCAACCCCTGCCCCCAGCTCTCATGGTCATACGCCTCCATCTCGCTCACCGATGCGTACTCGATACCTCTGCAGACTCCAATGGCGGACGCTCAAAAGGCTTAAACCAACAATCAGCAACCCGTTGCAGTTCGTCGACATCAAATGGCTTCAGCATATAGGTTTGCGCACCCATGCCGATCGCCCGAATCGCCAACTCTTTGGATCCTGACGCCGTGACCATCACAATTGGAATTTGCTGATCCCATTTTCGAATCTGCTGAAGTACCAACAGACCATCCATAGAGGGAATGCCAATATCCAAAATCATGCCTTCGAACGTCTCGGCCTGAACCGCTTCCAGCGCTCGGATCCCGTCAAGTGCAGACTGGACTCGATATCCCTTAGCCCGCAAATGATCCTGTAAAAACTGACAAATATCCGGATCATCGTCGACAACCAGAATACGAGGCGCGTCAGCCGATGCACCATCCAGTGATGCCGCAATTGTGGGACGCAATGGAATCGTGAAGTAGAGTTCCGCGCCCCGACCTGGTTCACTCCGTGCGGCAATCGTCCCACCTTGCAACTCCACCAACGTCCGTACGATCGACAGGCCCAAGCCCAGCCCTTTTATTCCGCTCCGTGCCTGCTTGACTCGAAAGAACGGGTCGAATATCTGATCGAGAAACTCCGGCGGAATACCGGGCCCGGTATCGCGCACTGAGACACCCGCGAGCGTCTGGCTCTCCTGCCGAACTACCACCATGATGCTGCCCCCCTCCGGCGTGAACTTCAACGCGTTCTGGACCAAGTTCGTGACAATCTGGAACAAACGATCACGATCCGCCCAGACCATCAGCGGGTCAGAAGGAACGGCAGCCTCCAAGGTCTGCTGTTTGGCTTGAGCCAACAGACGCAATTGCTCTACTGCATCTGATACACAGTGTCCTAGGTCGATCTCGTCAGGAATGAGATCCAACCTCCCGGATTGAATCCTCGTGCGATCCAATAGGGCCTCGATCATTCGGATCAAACGGTCTGAGTTTCCCAGCATCCGTGACAAATACCGCTGCTGTTTCTCGTTGAGCGGCCCCGTCAATCCGTCGAGCAGGTTCTGCAAGAATCCTTTGATTGAGGTTAACGGAGTCTTGAGTTCGTGCGAGACATGCGAGAGAAATTGAGACCGCAAGCAGTCAGCCTGCTCCAACTCAGCCGTGCGTTCACGCACCTTGGCTTCAAGTCCCACGTTTAGATCTTCAATCTGTTCATACGCAGACGCGTTATCCAGTCCGATGGCAACTTGATGCGCGACCGTGATCATCAACTCAAGATCGTCCTGAGTCAGACTATGTGTCTGGATCCGATCCACTGTCAGGCTTCCAAAAATCCGGTCTTTGATTTTCAATGGGACAGCGATCCATGCCTTAGTCTGCGTCAGCAGGATCAGCTGCTGGTTCAATGGATGGATGCGGTCCCATACCGCCTGCACATCCCCGACTAAGAACGGCTGGCCCTGCAGTAACACAAGGCCTTCCGGACTCATGGGGTCGGTGACGGGAATCACACGAGCGCGCGCAATTGCCTGGATCTCAGGCGAAACGCCGAGCATTCGGGCATCCATGACAACCTGGCGAACCGGATCGTAAAACGAGATCATTGCCCGATCGTACTGCAGATCGATGGTTAGGGCCTCCAGCACCTTCTGCATCAGCGCCTCTCGATCCAGCGTCGAGCTAAACAACAATCCGGTTCGATGGAGGGCCGTTAACTGGACCACTTTTCGGCGCAGTTCGACGCGCGTCTGCTCCTGCTCCAGATACGCTTCACGCAATTCCTCATGCCGCGACTCCAGGAACATAATCTGCTCCTGAATCAACGACTCGCGTCGCTGGCTCTCCAGACGAAGATGACGATTGATCAGCATTC
>JANOOS010000229.1:0-2232 GCA_031421455.1 Nitrospira sp. | reverse complement strand
CAGCTGAAGGCCCCGCGCGCGGTCTGGGTCATGGTCCCATCCGGAGCACCGACTGAGGAGACCGTTCAAACCGTCGCGACATTGCTCCAACCAGGCGACACGGTCATCGATGGCGGCAATACCAGATTTCATGACGATGTCCGAAGGGCCGGGGATCTCAAGAAGAAACAGATTCACTATGTCGATGCCGGCACCAGCGGCGGCATGTGGGGATTGAAGATCGGTTACTGCCTGATGGTCGGAGGCGACGAGGCGCCGGTGAAACACCTCGCACCGATTTTCACCACGCTGGCACCTGAGGAGGGCTGGTCTCACGTCGGTGGAGCCGGTGCCGGACATTACGTGAAAATGGTGCATAATGGAATCGAGTACAGCATGATGCAGGGGTATGCGGAAGGTTTCGAGCTGATGGCGAAGAGCGACTACAAACTCAACCTCGCAAAGATCGCAGACCTCTGGATGCACGGCAGCGTTGTCCGGTCCTGGCTCTTAGAATTGGCGGCCGGCGCCTTGAAAGAGGATCCACGGCTGGAACAGTTGAAGGGCTATGTGCAGGATTCCGGTGAGGGTCGCTGGATGATCGCCGATGCCATTGAGAAGGATGTGCCGGTCCCGACGCTCACAACGGCATTGTTCACTCGATTCCGGTCTCGGCAAAGCGAGTCCTTTGCGGAAAAGATGCTGGCTGCATTGAGGAATGCCTTTGGCGGCCACGCAGTTCGCCGGTAACGCCGGAGTCTTATGCCACCGAATAGCCCACGTATCGATATCAGCCCTTCACAGGAAACGATTCCTCCGGTCGAGCCCTGTACCCTTGTCATCTTCGGAGGTTCAGGCGATCTGGCGCGCCGACGGCTGATTCCTGCCCTCTACAACTTGCTGCTCGACGGACTCCTTCCGCCGAACTATACCGTGATCGGACTGGGCCGCAAGTCGATGACCGACGAGGAGTTCCGCGCCACGCTTCGTGACGGCGTCGTGGCACATTCCCGGCAAGCCTTGGCCGAAGACAAGTGGAAGGACTTCGCGCAACGTCTTTTTTATGTATCGGGAGGAAACGACGACCCGAACACCTATGCCAGGCTGAAGTCTCGAACAGAAGAAATTGAGCGGAATCTCCAATTGCCAGGCAACCGGATTTTCTATCTGAGCATCCCTCCCAGTTCATTTGCATCTGTCTGCGAGGGGCTTGAGCAAGCCGGATTGGCGACGAAACCGGGGGCTCATGCGCCCTATGCCCGCATCATCGTTGAGAAACCCGTCGGCCGCGATTTAGCCTCCGCCCAGGCTATCAACGGCGTAACCGGGCGCGTGTTCGACGAATCGCAGATCTTCCGCATCGATCACTATCTGGGGAAAGAAACGGTTCAAAATCTGATGGTCGTCCGGTTTGCCAACAGCATCTTCGAGCCAATTTGGAACCACAAGTACATCGATCATGTGCAGATCACGGTGAGCGAAGCGGAAGGTGTCGGGAGCAGGGCCAGCTACTACGAAGAAGCCGGCGCCTTGCGCGACATGGTACAGAACCACATGCTGCAACTGCTCTGCTTGGTCGCGATGGAGCCCCCCTACTCCCTCGATCCCGATGTGGTGCGCAACGCCAAGATGGAAGTCCTCCGCTGCCTCAGGCCCATCACCGATCAGGATGTCGAGCACGTCACCGTCCGTGCCCAATACAGTGAGGGCAAGGCCCATGGCAAGCCCATCCCTGGCTATCGTCGTGAGAACGGGATTCACCCCGACTCCAAGACGGAAACTTATGTCGCGCTCAAATGTTTCGTGGAAAACTGGCGTTGGGACGGCGTGCCCTTCTATCTGCGCACCGGAAAAGCGCTCCCCCATCGCGCCAGCGAGATCGCGGTACAGTTCAAGGACATTCCGCACATTCTGTTCAATGCCAACACACAGCAGCCGCAACCGCCGAATGTGTTGGCGCTGCGCATCCAGCCTGAGGAAGGGCTCTCTCTCCGCATCGTCTCGCGTGTGCCGGGCACCCGCGCGCAGACACACCCGGTGGAAATGGACTTTCAGTACAGCGACGTCTTCGGCCGTCCATCGCCGGAAGCCTATGAACGGTTGCTCCTGGACGTGATGGCCGGCGATGCCTCCCGGTTCATGCGACGCGATGCCGTTGAGGCCTCCTGGGACTGGGTCACCAAGATTCTGGAAGGATGGCAACGTCAAGGGTTGCGGTGGTTGCCTGAATACAAGGCAGGATCCTGTGGGCCG
>JANOOS010000228.1:0-12009 GCA_031421455.1 Nitrospira sp. | reverse complement strand
GAGCTACGAAACCTCCTCACGAAGCATCATGGCAACATGGCGGAAGCCGGCGCCGTCTCCTGGCAGTTTCACAAGAAGGGACTGCTCACGATTGAGAAGGGCACAGTCGATGAAGATGCGCTGTTGTCTCTCGCGCTTGATGCGGGCGCGGAGGACGTGAAAGTGGGCGAGAAAAGTTTTGAAGTCATCACGGATCCGCACCACTTTGAAGCGGTGAAGAAAGCCCTCGCCGAGGCAAAGATCCATACCGTGTTTGCGGAGGTCACCGCTATTCCGCAGAACACGATAAGGCTCGAGGAAAAGGCCGCCGAGCAAATGCTCAAGTTGATGGAAGTCTTGGACGAGCATGACGATGTGCAGAAGCTTCATGCGAATTTCGATATTTCCGACGAGGTGATGGAGAAAGTGGCCGCCGCTGGATGAATAACAGCGGTAGCTACTCAGGTGTTCAGGCTGAACACCTTCAGCCTATGTTGCCCCTTAGCGTATGATCGCCTCACTGACAGGCCGATTGGCCTTCAAGGCGCCGACCTATCTGATCCTCGACGTACAGGGGGTCGGATACGAAGTGTTTATTCCCCTCAGCACTTACTACGGGTTGCCCAATCTCAGCGACAGTATCTCGCTGAGCGTGCATACGCATGTTCGCGAAGACGCGATTCAGCTTTTTGGTTTTCTGACCTCGCGGGAAAAAGAAGCCTTCGTGCTGCTGACCAGCGTGTCCGGCGTCGGACCCAAGCTGGCGCTCAGTGTCTTGTCGGCTCTTCCGGTGTCCGACCTGGTCTCAGCGATTCAGTCGGGAGATGTCGAGAAGCTGACGACAGTTCCAGGCATCGGCAACAAGTCGGCCAGCCGTCTTGTGTTGGAGCTCAAGGACAAAGTTGGAAAGCTCCACCCCGGCTTTGGGCCGGCACACGACTCACCCAGGCTGGGGCAAGATGCGATCTTTGATGATGCGCTGTCGGCGCTTGTAAATTTGGGCTATCGCCCGCAAGATGCCAAAGACGCGTTGAAACAAGTCAAGAAGTCCAATGCTGAGTCCATCGTGCTCAAAGACATGATTCGTGAATCCTTGAAGGAACTTGCAAGGGGGTAAGGATGATGGCGAGATTGATTCAACGAATAGTTCAGGCACAATTGTTCATCGGGCTCGCGGTACTCGTATTGGGGATAGGGGCCGTGCCTGTGCAGGCCGAAGAGCCGAGCGAACCCAAAAGCATTCGGAAGACTTGCGGTACATGTCCTGAAGGCTATGCGACCACTGGCGTGACCGAGTCCAAAGAGATTTGCAAGGACGGCGATCCCACCCTAGTTCAGTGTGTCCCTCTAGGGGCGAATCTGTTGGCTGTCTGCGGTTCTTGTCCCGAGGGCTATAGTGAAAAGGGCAACTCGAATGTGCCGGCTCGCTGTGGAAGTAAGGATTGGGGGCGGCTTTCACAATGTCAGTTGGAGAAGATGGAGTCGAACCTTCCGGATCCAACCAACGGCGGTCTGAACTGCCCGCCAGATTGCGGCAGTACAGCCACGCCGGGGCAGGGGGCCTTGCCGCCTCCACCGATGTACCGCCCGACGCCGGAGAAGTAGTAAACATAACAGGCTGCGGAAAACTCAGTCTATGCACAATACACCGTTAGAATCTGACAGAATGGGCCGATGATAAACTAGCCGCAGGATGCTCAAAAAGGCCGTCCAGCAAGGCCGCAGCGAGTGAAGACCGGAGGCGTACCCTCTGGGGTACGTTGAGGATCTGAACGAAGCGAGAACGCCGCTGGCGGACTTTTTCAGCATCCTGCTAGAGCGAGAGAGGTTTCCTCAACAATGACCGAGCGAGTTGTCAGCACGCAGATCACGGACGAAGAGCGCAGCATGGAAACGATGCTGCGTCCGCAGACCTTGGAGGAGTACGTCGGCCAGGAGAGGATGAAAGAATCCCTCCGGATCTGTATCGAGGCGGCGAAGCAGCGAAACGAAGCGCTCGATCACACGATCTTTTATGGTCCTCCCGGGTTGGGGAAGACCACCATTGCCCATATTATTGCTCGTGAGATGGGGGCATCGCTCCGTTCGACCTCCGGTCTTGTGTTGGCCCATGCGGGTGATTTGGCGGCCATCCTGACGAACCTCCAAGAGCACGATGTGCTGTTTATCGACGAGATTCATCGGCTTCCTGCCCCTGTCGAAGAGGCGCTCTATCCGGCGATGGAGGACTATCAGCTTGATCTCGTGATCGGCCAGGGGCCTGCAGCCAGAACGGTGAAATTGGATCTCCCCCGGTTTACGCTGGTCGGAGCCACAACCAGAGCCGGCGCCTTGACCTCCCCACTCCGGGACCGATTTGGCCTCGTCCACCGCCTGGAGTTCTACTCTCCGGTGGAACTGCAGACCATCGTGACACGTTCGGCTGGCGTGCTTGGGATCCCAATCGATTCCGAGGGAGCCAAAGAAATTGCCGGTCGTGCTCGAGGGACGCCCCGCATTGTCAACCGGCTTATCAAACGGGTGCGCGACTATGCCCAGGTCAAAGCGGCTGGACAGGTGACTCAGGCTGTTGCCCAGGATGCCCTCGCGTGGTTGGGCATCGATACGGCGGGGTTCGATGAGATGGATCGTCAGATCCTCCTGACCATCATCGACAAGTTTGCCGGAGGACCGGTCGGGGCGGAGTCCCTGGCTGCCGCAGTCCAGGAAGATAGGAGCACCCTTGAAGATGTCCATGAGCCCTATTTGATTCAGGCCGGCTTTCTCGAACGAACCGGCCGTGGCCGTCAAGCCACGAAACTGGCCTTCGATCATTTCAAAAGACCAACCTCCCTCCTTTTTTCATGATCTGCCTGGTCTCTGTCAAAGCTTTCCGGCTGCAGAACTGAACGGGCGGGATTCGCCCGTAAGCTCATGAAACGCCGAGGGTCTCCTTGCTTTGCCAGGAAAGGTTCCTGTATCATTCTGAACTTAGCTTGGGCCATTCCAGCCGACGGACGGATACCAGTATCCGTGGGTTGGGAAGAGAGAGTTAGCTATGTCCGGA
This sequence comes from Nitrospira sp., assembly GCA_031421455.1. Taxonomy (GTDB): domain Bacteria; phylum Nitrospirota; class Nitrospiria; order Nitrospirales; family Nitrospiraceae; genus Palsa-1315. The sequence goes on along the minus strand of JANOOS010000228.1, from coordinate 8,984 downwards.
GACTTTTCCGAGTATCGGAAAAAGATCGACCTCATTGATGATGAGATTTTACGCCTGCTGAATGAGCGGTCCAAAAGCGTTATTGAGATCGGCAAGCTCAAGAAACAGCAGGATGCGGACGCCAATCTCCATACCCCGGCGCGTGAAGCGGCGATCATCGAACGCCTCACCCAACAGAACTCAGGGCCATTTCCATCCGAGGGGATTCGTCCGGTCTATCGTGAAATCATGTCCGCGTCCCTCTCCTTAGAGGGCCCTCAAAAGGTGGCATATCTTGGCCCCAGAGCCACGTTTACGCATATGGCCTCTATGCAGAAGTTCGGGTCGTCTGCCCAATATATTCCGGTCAATAGCATCAAGGACGTGTTCAGCGAAGTCGAACGGGGCCGGGCCAATTTCGGGGTGGTCCCGATCGAAAATACGACCGAGGGAGTTGTCAACCACACGCTCGATATGTTCATCGACTCCAATTTGCTCATCTATGGCGAAGTGCTTCAGGAGGTGTCCCATCATTTGATGTCGAAGTCCGGTGTGATGGAAGAGGTGAAGCAAATCCATTCCCATCCCCATGCCATTGCCCAATGTAGAGATTGGCTGGAAACCAACTTTCCCAATGTGCCTGCGTCGGAGGTGGCGAGCACGGCTCGCGCCGCGGAATTGTGTGTGGAAAATCCCTTTGTTGCCGCTATTGCATCGGAGTTGGCGGCTCAACTGTACGGTCTGAAGGTCATCAAGGCCCGTATTGAAGATAACATCAACAACGTGACTCGCTTTCTCGTGTTGTCTCAGAAGCCGCCGGAGCGTACGGGAAAAGATAAGACCTCACTCATGCTCTCGGTGAAAGACAAAGTTGGCGCCCTATACGATCTCCTCCGGCCTTTTGCCTCTCATGGCCTGAGCATGACCAAGATTGAGTCGCGTCCTTCCAGACGAAAAGCCTGGGAATACATTTTCTTTGTCGATATCGAAGGGCATATGGAGGAAGAGCGGGTCAAGAAAGCTGTCGAAGAAATTACCGGCCGCTGTCTCTTCATGAAGGTGCTGGGTTCCTATCCAGCCCACAGTTGATGCCATGCCACTGAACATCCATCCAGATATCGCCTCGCTGAGTCCCTATGTTCCCGGGAAGCCGATTGAGGAGCTCCAACGGGAACTGGGTCTTGCGCGAGTTATTAAATTGGCGTCCAACGAGAATCCGTTAGGCTCCTCCCCGAAGGCGCTCGCCGCCTTGAGCGGGGGAACCTCGACCCTGCATCGCTATCCCGATGGCGGCGCATTTCGTCTGCGCGAATCTCTGGCGGATTGCTGGAAGGTGACTCCGGAACAGGTCATTCTTGGGAACGGATCGGATGAAATCTTGGGCCTGCTCGCCCGGACGTTTTTGGCCTCAGGCGATGAAGCAATCATGGCCGACCAGACCTTCGTCATCTACAAAATGGAGGTCACGGCTGCCCATGGAAAGCCTGTGATTGTCCCATTGAAGCAGTGGCGGCACGATCTTCAGGCGATGGCGAGCGCCATCACCGACCGGACGAGGCTCCTATTCGTTTGTAACCCCAATAATCCGACCGGAACAATGGTATCAGCCGCTGAGGTTGAACTTCTGCTCGCACGCGTGCCGGCGCATGTCGTTGTCGTGTTTGACGAAGCCTATTTCGAGTATGTCAGGAGCGAGCAGTTCCCGGATTCTATGTTCTATGTGAAGCAGGGGCGGAATGTCATTGTGCTGCGGACCTTTTCGAAAATCTATGGCCTCGCAGGATTGCGAATCGGGTACGGCGTGGCGACGGCAGAAATCACCAACTTTCTGAACCGGATCCGCCCTCCCTTCAACGCCAACAGCTTGGCACAGCGTGCCGCGCTCGCCGCTCTCGGAGACGACGAACATGTGGCGCAGAGCCGGGCGGTGAATGCAGCCGGGATGGGGCAGATGGTCAAGGGGTTGACGGAGCTCGGGCTTGTGCCGGTCCCGAGCGAAGCAAATTTTGTGTATGTCGATGTTGGGCGAGACGGTCGCGTGGTGTTTGAAGCCCTGCTGAGGGAGGGCATTATCGTTCGCCACATTGAGGGGCCGATGATTCGAGTGACGATCGGTCTGGAAGAAGAGAATAGGGAATTCTTGGCTGCGCTCAAGCGGGTCATTCAGCCGCATTGAGCGTAGGGTAACCACGCAGAATGCTCAAAAAGGCCGTTCAGCAAGGCCGCAGCGAGCGAAGAGGCAAGGCGTACGCTTCGGTACGTTGAGCCTCTGAGGGACGCGAGAACGATGCATGGGAATAGGCGCGTCTCGGCGCGCCGGGGTCGGGCGGGTGAGAAGAGCGACTTTTTCAGCATCCTGCTAGTGAGGGCAACATGATTATCGTATTAAAACCAGAAGCAAGCGAAAAGGAAGTCGACCACATCATCGATCGGCTTCGCGAGTTGGGACTGAAATCACAACTCTCGACCGGCCAGGAACGGACGATTATTGGAGTGATCGGCGATGATCGGGTTCTGCATAACCAGCCGCTCACGGCGCTGCCGGGGGTTGAAAGTGTCTTGCCGATCCTCGCTCCCTGGAAACTTGTCAGTCGGGAGTTTAAGCGTGAAGGCACGGTCATCGATGTGTGCGGCGTGAAGATCGGTGGCAACAAGCTGGTCATCATGGCTGGACCCTGCGCAGTGGAGCAACTCGAAATCACGGTCGGCATTGCCCATGAGGTCAAGGCAGCCGGAGCAAGTATTTTGCGCGGTGGCGCCTACAAACCGCGCACCTCGCCCTACTCGTTTCAGGGGTTGGGGCGCGAAGGGTTGGATTATCTAGTTGAGGCGAAGAAACAAACCGGGTTGCCGGTGGTCAGCGAGATTCTGGATACACGCGACATCGAATTGTTTCTCGAAAAAGCGGATATCATCCAGATTGGCGCCCGCAATATGCAGAACTTTGAACTCCTCAAGGAGGTTGGGGCGTACGACAAGCCGGTGCTGTTGAAGCGGGGGCTTTCGGCTACGATCAAAGAATTCCTCCTGTCGGCAGAATACATCATGTCCCGCGGGAATCAGAACGTCATGCTGTGCGAGCGGGGAATCAGAACCTTCGAGACGCAATATCGCAATACGCTCGATCTCGCCGCGGTCCCGACGTTAAAAGAACTGTCGCATTTGCCCGTCATCGTCGACCCCAGCCATGCCACCGGGAAGTGGAATTTGGTGGCGCCGATGTCGAAAGCTGCAGTGGCTGCTGGGGCAGACGGCATTCTAATCGAGGTCCATTCGAACCCGGAATGTGCATTGTGCGACGGTGAGGAATCCATTAAACCGAGCCAATTCAAAGAACTGATGCGGGACATGCGAAAGATTGCGGTGGCGGTTGGTCGGGAAGTGTAATCGGAAGGATAGTGTTTACAGGATTCAGGGTTGAGGCGTGGCTTCGGTCCGGCTTAAAGAATGACGCTGCATTTCACCCAGGTCGCAATTATCGGAGTCGGGCTGATCGGCGGATCGCTCGGTATGATTCTCCGTCGAAAGGGGTTGGCGTCGAAGGTTGTCGGAGTCGGGCGGCGTGTCGAAAACTTGAAAACCGCGGTCGGGCTGGGTGCGATTGACCATTACGTTGTAGACCCAAGGGACGGAGTGAGGGAGGCCGATCTGGTCGTGCTGGCCACCCCCGTCGACACCTATGACCGGCATCTGACGGAGTGGGCATCCTGCCTGAAAAAAGGCGCGATTGTGACCGATGTTGGAAGCGTAAAGGGTTTACTGGTGGAACAGGCTGAACGGGCCATGCCTGCCGGTGTCCATTTTGTGGGGGCCCATCCCATTGCCGGCAAGGAGAAGACTGGTGTGGCTGCCGGATCGGATCAGCTCTTTATGGGGGCGCGTTGCATCATCACTCCGACAACAGCGACAGATCCGCAGGCGCTTGAGCAAATCCGAGCGATGTGGCAAGCGACCGGCTCGGTGGTGCTGACGATGGATGCCCATCTGCATGACAAGATTCTCGGCGCGGTGAGCCATTTGCCCCATGTGGCGGCTTTTGCTTTGATGAATGCGCTGGCTGAGATTCGCGATCAACAGATTCCCTCCCTCGACCTGGTGAGCCATTCGGGCGGCGGGTTGCGTGACACGACAAGGATTGCCGCCAGTTCTCCTGAAATGTGGCGAGATATCTTTCTTTGGAATCGCGATAATGTGGTCTCGTTCATTGAGGCCTACGAGCGCTCGCTGAGTCAATTGAAGCAACTCATTCAGGTGAGCGATGCCGCAGGCATCGAGAAGAAACTCGATCAGGCGAAGCAGGAACGGGAAAAACTCTCCACGCGACCGACGATGCCGGCGTAACATGCCTATGACACCATTGACTATTACGCCAGGCCGCCCTTTGCGGGGGACGATTTCTGTCCCTGGCGATAAGTCGATTACCCATCGTGCCGTCATTCTGACTGCTTTAGCGAACGGGGTCAGCCGGGTTGTGAGCTATTGTCGTGGAGACGACTGTCTCAATACGGTTCGCGCATTCCAGGCCCTCGGCATCCGTATCGATGAATCGGACGAAGAACTCTGTGTGCATGGCAAGGGACTCTGGGGCCTGACCGAGCCGAATGGGCCGATTGATTGCGGGAATTCAGGAACGGGCATTCGCCTCCTGACCGGCCTGCTGGCAGGGCAGGATTTTTTCACGGTACTGACCGGCGATGAATCGATTCGTCGCCGTCCCATGGGGCGGGTCGTCAAGCCGTTGCGGGAAATGGGGGCGACCATCGCCGGACGCAAAGGCGGTGAACTTGCGCCTTTGGCTGTGATGGGTAGCCGTCTCCGTGCGATCACGTACAACTCGCCGGTGGCGAGCGCGCAAATTAAGTCGGCCTTGCTGCTTGCGGCTCTGTTTGCCGAAGGGATGACCCGGATTACAGAGCCGCGTCTTTCACGGGACCATACGGAACGGATGTTCCAGTTTTTCGGTATTGCTTTTCGACGGGAGGGGACAACTCTGCTGCTTGATGGACGGCCGTCTGTTGGCTGGAATGCGGCCCCACGATTGGTCGTACCGGGGGACTTCTCGTCTGCGGCATTCTTCATCGTCGGTGCGACGGTTGTTCCTGGTTCGGATGTGACGATTCAACAGGTGGGTATTAACCCCACCAGGACCGGCTTGTTAGAGGTGATGGCAAGAATGGGAGCGGATATTCAATTGCTCAACCGACGTGAAGAGGCAGGAGAGCCAGTTGCGGATATCCGAGTGAAGTCGGCCAGGTTGCGCGGGGTGGCGATTGGGGCGGACTTGATCCCTCAGACGATCGATGAATTTCCCATCCTCTGTGTCGCGGCTGCAGTCGCAGAGGGTGAGACGATCATCTCCGGGGCCGAAGAATTGCGGGTCAAAGAAAGCGATCGCATTGCGACCGTGTCGGCAGAATTACGCGCGATGGGGGCGCAGATCACGGAAAAGCCCGATGGGATGGTTGTGCAAGGGCTTGGCACAGCGGAAGCTAATGGGCGACTACGAGCTGCACATGGCCGGAGTCATGGGGATCACCGGGTGGCGATGGCACTGGCCATTGCAGGCTTGACCGCTTCGGCACCGACATTGATTGACGAGACGGCCTGCATTGAGACATCATTTCCGGGCTTTCATCACAGGCTCTTGGAGTTAGTCGGCGAGTGCCGATGACGGATATGATGCGGGACCACAATGCAGGATCTATTGCGGGGGACAGGCAAGCGAGCCGGCTGATCGTGGCAATCGATGGTCCGGCTGGTGTCGGCAAGAGTACCGTGGCCCGGTTGCTGGCCTCTCGATTGGGCTATCTGTACCTCGACACGGGAGCGCTCTATCGGGCGATGGCTTGGGCGGTCATTGAGTCTGGCCGGAATCCGGCTGATACCGACGCGGTCGCTGCTCTGTTACCCGCGTTGTCGCTTCAAATGCAGTTCCATCAGGGAGTGGCGGCAGTGCTGGTCAGTGGCAGGGATGTGAGCAACGAACTCCGAACGCCTGCGGTGTCGGCAGCGGCATCGGTGGTCTCGGCAATTCCCGCAGTCCGGGCTTGGCTGTTGCCCGTCCAGCGACAAATTGGAGAAGGCGGAGCGGTGGTGGCTGAGGGGCGAGATATGGGGACGAAGGTATTTCCTTCGGCAGATGTGAAATTTTTTCTCGAAGCGGATCCGAATGTCAGAGCCCAACGCCGGCATCGGGAACTCGTTTCGGCGGGACATTCTGGAGCACTTGAAGAGACGAGCGCCGATTTGACGAGCCGTGATACGCGGGACCGTTCCCGCTCGATCGCTCCACTGGTTCCTGCTGAGGATGCCCGGTTTATCGACACGTCGAACTTGTCCGCTACCGACGTGGTGGACCAGATGATGGCTGTGATTGCGGCCAAATTGTGAGTTCGGTTTTTTACGGGATCTTGTGGGTCCTCGCTCGGACCATTGGCTGGCTGTGTTTTCGCTTTCGAGTCGTCGGGGCAGTTCCACAAACCGGCGGGTTCATCGTCGCGGCGAACCATGCCAGTTATTTGGATATTCCTCTCCTGGGTTGTGGGATGCGGCGGCGGGCTTGGTTTTTGGGGCGTAGCGATCTCTTTCCGGTTCCAGGCCTTAGGGCGATCTGCCAATGGTTGGGATGGATTCCCTTGAGGGCCGGTCGATTTGACCGTGACGCATTTGGTAAAGCGGTTTCTCTGATCAAGGAAGGAAAGGTCGTGGTGATTTTTCCGGAGGGCACTCGCAGTATGGATGGTCGGCTGCAGTCCCCTAAACCGGGGATTGGTATGATCGTGGCACAAACCGGATGTCCGGTGGTTCCGGCCTATCTCAAGGGCACGTTCGACGTGCTGCCGCCTGGAACTACGTGGCCGCACTTCTGCCCCGTGACCGTTAGCTATGGAGATTCCCTCATGTTTCCCCGGAATGAGAAGAGTGGTGATGACAAGCAATATTATCAGGAGGTGAGCCGCACCGTGATGGATCGTATCGCCTCACTAGGTGCCGTGGAGTCTCCGACCCAGCAGTCCAGTGCCGGTATTCGCAAGGCTGAGTGAATGCCGGTGTATAACCATCAGCACCCGACTCCTGTCGGAAGAGTAGGATCTATACCATGAGTACGGTTTCACCATCGAGTGACCAGCAGTTAGATCGAGCGGCCTTAGCGGCTCTGTACGAGGAGACGTTCAAGAACCTCGAAGAGGGCACCATTACGGAAGGCCGCATTGTTGCCGTGACCAAAGACAAAGTGGTCGTGGACATCGGCTACAAGTCTGAAGGGATGATCCAGAACGATCAGTTCTCCACCGAGGAACTTCAGAACATCAAGGTGGGTGATCGACTTCAAGTCTATATCGAGGAGTGCGAAGACGACGACGGCAATTTGGTGCTCTCCAAGGAAAAAGCCGACAAGATGAAGATTTGGGAGGAGCTGGAAAAGCTCTTCAATGACGGCAAGAGCATTGACGGCAAGATTGTGGCGCGGATCAAAGGCGGGATGATGGTGGATATCGGCGTGAAGGCCTTTCTGCCTGGTTCGCAGATCGATCTTCACCCAGTGCGGGATCTTGACGGGTTGGTCGGGCGTACGTTCCCTCTCAAGATCATCAAGATCAATCATCGGCGTGGCAACGTTGTCGTGTCCAGGCGCGTGCTTTTGGAAGAGACGAGGGATTCGAAGCGGAAGACGACTCTTTCCACGTTGAAGGAAGGACAGTTGATTCAAGGCCAGGTGAAGAATATTACGGATTACGGGGCGTTCATCGACCTCGGTGGCATCGACGGGTTGCTCCACATCACGGACATGTCATGGGGCCGTGTCGGCCATCCTTCGGAAATGTTCAACATCGGCGACAAGGTGGAAGTGAGCGTGCTCAAATATGACCGGGAGACCGGGCGTATTTCACTCGGTTTGAAACAGAAGAGCGCCGATCCCTGGACCGGCGTAGCCACGAAGTACGCGATCGGCACTCGTGTTCGAGGTCGCGTCGTGAGCTTGACCGACTACGGGGCGTTCATTGAGCTGGAGCCCGGCGTCGAGGGTTTGGTGCATGTCTCTGTGATGTCATGGACACACGAGGTGCGCCATCCGTCGCGTGTCGTGTCGATTGGGGATCAGGTTGAAGCGGCGGTGTTGAACGTGGATCCGGCCAGCAGGAAGATTTCACTTGGCATGAAGCAGACTGCGCCGAACCCCTGGGATATGGTGGAAGGGAAGTATGCCATTGGCACCCATATTGAAGGGAAGGTGAAGAGTCTCACCGATTTTGGCGCATTCATCGGACTTGAAGAGGGCATCGACGGATTGATTCACATTTCAGACATGTCGTGGACGAAACATATCAAGCATCCTTCTGAGCTCTTTAAAAAGGGACAGAAGGTCGAGGCCGTGGTGTTGAGGATCGACAAGGAAAAGGAGCGGCTATCCCTCGGGTATAAGCAGCTCAAGAGCGATCCATGGGACGACGAGATTCCGAGCCGGTATGCGGTTGGGGATGTGGCGGTCGGGAAGATCAGCAAGGTCGCTGACTTTGGCATCTTTGTCGAACTGGACGGGGGAGTCGAAGGGTTGATTCATATCAGCGAGGCGGGTCTTGATGCCCAGGCCAAGCTCGAAGAGAAATTCAAGCTGCAGGATGAAGTGACGGCCAAGATCATCAAGGTTGATCGTGAAGAACGGAAGATTGCGCTCAGCCTGCGCGACCATCAAATGGATTCCGATCGCCGAACGGTCGATGAATTCCATGCCACGCAAGGCGCGCTGGATCAAAGCTTGGGCCGTGCGGCGAAACAGAACCGGAAGCGAGACCAAGGCGAGGACGATAAGTAGGTCTGAGTACCAGATCTCGGGGTAAGCCGGGGGCCTTGTGCCCTCGGCGCTTTGAGTGAACAGCAACGATGATGGATGAAATGGCACAAAGGCCGCCGAAGCGAGGGATCGTGCGCAGAGTACTCTGGGCGCTCGGCATCGGGCTTGGCCTGCTCTTTCTGGTGAACCTGTTTTTCCCTGACCTCGACTT
>JANOOS010000227.1:0-13289 GCA_031421455.1 Nitrospira sp. | reverse complement strand
CGTCGAAACACAGACGATTCCTGCGGAAGATACCCAATTCCTTTCCGCGCGCGTCGGTACATGGGCAGATCTGTGATCACCTCTTTACCGAGGGAGATTGCCCCTTCATCTGGCTGGCACAGACCGACGATCATGTCGAAGATGGTTGTCTTTCCTGCCCCATTGGGTCCCAGCACACCCACGACCTCGCCGGCCCGGACTTCGATCGAGACGCCTTTCACAACTTTGCGCGCGCGAAAACTTTTCACCAATCCCGTCGCACATAAACCAACCTCTTCTGCCCTGTTCGCTTCAGTACCAGCCGACAGCACATTCCCTTGAGCCGGTACGATCACTTGATCGCCCCCCCATTCGACTCAATCCGCACATGCGAGCCTCCCTCCACCACACTCCGATCCTCTGCCAAAAACATCGTGATTTGCCTGCCGCTCACCCTTGTTCCCTTATCCCAGGCCACCGGGTCGCCCGTCAGGACGATCTTATCCCCATCATGGTAATAAATAGCTTTTTCACAGGTCGCATTCCCCGAGTCCTTCTCGATTTTCACTCGTCCGGTCGCTTCAATCCTGTTGACTGAACGATTGGAGACAGCTGGCACAACATCGGGCCCTTTCGAAGGTACGGCGCCCTTGACGGCCTCAGGCCCTTTCTGATTATCAGTCGCGGACGGGTCTTGCACGTGAAACATCACCACCATGCGATCGGAATAGACAACCAACGACCCACGAGTCAGCACAACTGCCCCCTCAAATATCGCTTGGCTATCCTGATTTTTTACGGTCATCCTCTTGGATGTAATAGTCGTGCTCACCGCTCGATCAACACCGCCCTTGGGAAGGGCTGCGTCAGCCGACTCGCTTAATGAAGCTATCCCAAACGGGAATAAATTAAGAAGCAGGAGCCAAATCCACATGTACATCCTCAAGCACTTCAAATTCCTCTCGGTCCAAATGTCCCAGTAACCCACGCCCCGTCACCTCTAACCCATGCCCAACGATACGAACAGGATCCTGTGTACGAATCTCTCTTGTCTGATCAGTCCAAGCCAGATGATTGGTATAAATCACGTATCCACTCTCAGTGCGAATCACGAGCGGCTCCAATCGGTTCACGAGCACAAAATTCTTCGTCTCCGTATCCAATGTCCCTTCATCTCCAGTTAACGTCAGATCTTTTCCCTGTTGGCCAAACAGTGTGATCGCGACGACTTGGAGCATCGCCCGCTTGTCCCGTTCAAAGAGCCGCGCCTCTTGCGCCTGTACTTGCCATTGAACCGTATCGCCCTTGGTTTGGGTGAATGTAAACTGGGAGATCGTGGCATCAGCTGCATCCATGGAGCCTGGCGCCGCCGCCGTCGGGGTGGGAACCATAGTCGAATTGGTCACGAGCAGATAGGCGAGGAAACAGGCCAACACCGCACTGAGCGCTAACAAACCTCTCCGTACCCAGCGTTGCCACACGTTGTCCCTGCTTCCTTTTTAGTAGCATGAAGAAGACTGGCACGATAGTAGCATGAGCTCAATATCAAGTAAACTTATGCCGCGACCACAGCATGGTCTACTGGACAGAGATGAGGTGAGGGAGATGGGGGAATCGTCGGAATAATGATGCGGCGCCTCGCCGCCGACTAAATCTCGCAGACAGGAGATCTAGCCGACGGCAGGAGTCGCAGGAGTTGAAACGGCAGGCGCTTGTTTCTTCGCCGATGCAGCATCCGGCCTGGTGACGAGTTCAATCGCAACAAGCTTCGCCGCATCGCCGATCCGCCGCCTCGTCTTCACCATCCTGGTATAACCACCGGGACGGTCTTTAAATCGAACTGCGACGTCGCTGAATAATTTCGAGACGACATCTTTACTGCGGATAAATGCAAGGGCTTGCCGCCGAGCCGGCAATGTTCCTTCCTTGCCGAGCGTAATCATCCGATCCGTAAATCCTCGAATTTCCTTCGCCTTGGCTTCCGTCGTCTCGATTCGTTCATGTTCGAGCAGCGACGTCACAAGACTCCGGAACAGAGCCCACCGATGTTTCGTCTTTCGTCCGAGCTGTCTACCGTTTTTTCTGTGACGCACTGGTTCCCTCTTGTTTCGTTACTCGCTCTTCGGGCTACCGCTATTCTGTTGCACCGTATCCAGCTTTACACCGAGCCCCAACCCCATCTCCGTCAATATCTCTTTAATTTCGTTGAGCGATTTCTTGCCGAAATTCTTTGTCCGCAGCATCTCCCCTTCGGTCTTCTGGACTAAGTCGGCAATGGTCTTGATGTTCGCATTCTTCAAACAGTTTGCGGCACGAACCGACAGTTCCAGCTCGTTGACGCTACGGAACAGATGCTTATTCACCTCACGTTGCGCCTCATCGCTCCCAAGATCAGCGCGCCCTTCGAGTCGCTCGTCGGGATTGATAAAGATATCGATGTGATCGCGCAGGATGCCAGCCGCCGTGGACAAGGCATCACGAGGCGAGATGGTCCCATCTGTCAAGATTTCCAAGGTCAATTTATCGTAATCGGTCATACGACCGACACGAGCATTCTCTACATGAAAGTTCACTCGTTTGATGGGCGAAAATACCGAATCGATCGCGATCACACCGATCGGCAGCCCCTCTTCCTTGTTTCGCTCGGCAGGCACATAGCCCCGCCCATGATTGACCGTCATTTCCATGTCGAATGTGGCATCCTTGTCCAATGTCGCAATATGGAGATTCGGAGTCAATATAGTCACATCCGCATCATGAATAATATCAGACCCCTTTGCTTCACCGGGCCCCTTCTTCCTAAGACGTAGCGTCTTTGGCTTATCGGTATGTACCGCAAGCCGCAGTCCTTTGACATTCAAAATAATGGAGGTCACATCCTCCGTGATACCGGGAATCGTGGAGAACTCGTGCAGAACTCCTTCGATCTTCACCGTAGTCACTGCCGCACCTGTGAGCGACGACAATAGTACGCGCCGTAACGCGTTGCCGACCGTGGTCCCAAATCCACGCTCATAGGCCTCTGTTGTAAATCTGCCGTAGGTTTGGGAATGCGTATCGTTGTCGACTTCCACCCGCAGCGGGATCTGAAAGTCTTTCATTGCTTTAATCATGACTCCCCCTTGATCTCATCGAGTAGCCAGCCACTGAGCGGCATCTGTTCGCCACAGAGACCGACCCCCTTGCCCAATTCCGCATCTACCTGGAATACAACTCCACCACCATTTGCTCATTGACCGGCAGCGAAATCTGGTCTTTCGACGGCAGTGTTCGTACCACGCCCTTAAACGCTGTCTTGTCCAACTCCAACCACTCCGGAATGCCTCGTCCATCGACAGACTCTAAGGCGGCCTGGATCGAGATCAATGTGCGGCTGCGCTCCCGGACGCTGATGATATCGCCCGCCTTGACCTGCGCGCCAGGCACATTGATTTTTCGACCATTCATGGTCAGATGCCCGTGGCTAACCAGCTGCCTGGCTTCTTTTCGAGAAGCGCCAAACCCCAATCGATAGGCCACGTTATCCAGCCGGCATTCCAACAACCGCAACAGCGCCTCACCGGTAATACCAGACTGCCGCTCCGCACGCTCAAACACACCACGGAACTGGCATTCCATCAAACCGTAAATTCTGCGCAGCTTCTGCTTTTCTCTGAGCTGCGTGCTGTACTCTGAATTCCTCGGACGCTTTTGCCCATGCTGTCCAGGAGGATAGCTTCGCCGCTCGATAGCGCACTTCTCTGTCATACAGCGCAAGCCTTTCAGAAACAACTTCTCACCCTCTCGCCGACACAACCGACAGACGGGACCGCGATACTTTGCCACTGCTCTACCTCCGGTTACCGGACATCACCACGTAGGTGCGCCCAACAAATCTCGTGTATCCGACTCTTTCGACATGCGCCGCTAAACGCGACGCCGCTTAGGTGGACGGCATCCATTGTGCGGAATCGGGGTCACATCACGAATCATATGGATCCGCAATCCAGCGGCCTGAAGAGATCGGATCGCCGATTCACGACCGGACCCTGGCCCGTTCACATAGACATCCACTTGGCGCATTCCGCTCTCCATCGCCTTGCGCGCAGCAGCCTCGCCGGCCCGCTGAGCCGCAAAGGGCGTGCTCTTGCGAGACCCCTTAAAGCCTTGGTTCCCTGAGCTCGCCCACACGATCGTATTGCCGCTCAGGTCGGTGATGGTGACGATCGTGTTAGTGAAGGAAGCCTGGACATGGGCCACCCCGCTCTGCACGATCCGACGCTCTTTCTTCTTCCCTTTTTTGATGCTCATACAGACTCCCTACTCAAATAACGGTCACCACTACGCCGAACGCGCAGGCGGTTTCGGTTTGCTTCCCACACCGGAGCGACGGCCTTTTCTCGTCCGAGCATTCGTCTTGGTCCGCTGGCCGCGAACCGGCAACCCTTTCCGATGGCGCAGCCCACGGTACGTACCGCTATCGATCAACCGTTTGACGTTCATCGAGAAGGTCTTTCTCAGATCGCCTTCGACCTGGAAGCCTTCCTGAATAATTTCACGAATCTTGACGATATGCTCTTCGCTCAAATCCTTCACGCGAATCGCTCCGTCGATCCCGGCCTTGCTCAAGATAGAGAGTGCGGATGCCCGACCAATCCCATAGACATAGGTCAGGCCGATGTCCGCCCGCTTCTCTCTCGGTAAATCCACTCCAGAAATACGAGCCATAGTTCCTCTCCTTACTTCCCTTCGATCTTCAGTCTGAGGATGACTTCTTCAGACTCTAATGCGCGCGTCCAACGAGGGCCTTCCGAGGCCGCGCGTTGCGCGAGCAGGAGTCTGATGAGGTCATTCTCAGACATCCCTACCCTTGGCGCTGCTTGTGGCGCGGATTCTCGCAGAGAATTCGTACCACGCCCTTCCGCCGAACTACCTTACATTTGGCACAGATTGGCTTCACGGATGATCTGACTTTCATGGCTATTTTTCGCTCCTACTTAAACCGATAGGTAATCCGCCCGCGTGTCAGATCATACGGCGACAGTTCCACGGTCACCTTATCGCCGGGAAGAATACGAATAAAGTGCATCCGCATCTTTCCGGAAATGTGTGCAAGAATCTTATGGCCATTGTCCAGCGATACCCGAAACATCGCGTTCGGTAACGTCTCGTTCACGGTGCCTTGAATTTCGATGATATCTTCTTTCGGCACTATACCCCTTCTCTCCAAACCGCATGCCCGCGTCTTCAGCTTCTCAGAGCCGACTCAGAATCCGTGGCGGCCCACTCGGCTCAATCACAATCGTATGCTCAAAATGCGCCGAGAGACTTCCGTATACCGTTACCGCCGTCCATCGATCTTCAAGAACCTTCACTGCGGCGCCACCCATGTTGACCATCGGTTCGATCGCGAGGACCATTCCAGCCTGCAATCGTGGTCCCTGCCCAGGCTTCCCATAATTCGGCACCTGCGGCTCTTCATGCAACTGCCGGCCAATCCCATGGCCTACGAACTCCGTCACGACTGAATACCCAGCAGCCTCTACATGCCGCTGAACCGCATGTGAAATGTCCGACAGCCGATGGCCCACCACCGCTTGCTTGATTCCGAGATACATGGCCTCTTCGGTGACTTGAACCAAGCGGGTATTTCGCTCGGTCGTCTGCCCCACCGAAACCGTAATCGCTGAATCTCCGTAAAACCCGCCGACAATGGCCCCTAGGTCGAGTCCGATGATATCGCCCTCCTTCAGCACTCGCTTGGAGGGAATCCCATGAACGACCTGGTCGTTCACCGAGGCACAGAGCGTCTTCGGATAACTCCGATACCCCTTAAACGCCGGCTTTGCCCCGCGGGACCGAATCTCATCCTCAGCTAAGCGGTCCAGCTCGTCGGTCGAAATACCAGGCCTAACGGCTTTCTGCAAAATCTGTAACGTCTCTGCCACCACTCTTGACGCCTGAGCCATCACCGCAATCTCATCCGGCGTCTTGAGAATGATCATACCGCCCGGTACGGTTCCAGCTCCTGCGAGAGATGCTGAAAAACGACATCCACTGCGCTTGAACCATCCAGCTGAAATAACAATCTTCGCTCTTGGTAATACGCCACAAGCGGAGCCGTCTGTTCGTCGTATACTTTCAATCGCATCTCGATCGCATCGCGTCGGTCATCGCTGCGCTGCATGAGCGGCTCTCCGCATCGATCGCAAATCCCATCCGCCTTAGACGGTGCAAAATCTACATGGAACGTCGCTTGGCATTTTGGACAACTTCGGCGCCCACTCAAACGCCTTACGATATCCTCACGCGAAACCTGGAAGTTCACCACCCGATCCAGCGCGATCCCTTTGGATGTCAACACCGCTCCCAATGCTTCCGCCTGTGGAACAGTCCTGGGGAACCCATCCAGAACGAATCCGTTCTCGCATCTGGGACCAGCTAACTTCTCCCCGACCAGCCCAATCACCACAGCATCCGGGACCAGACTCCCCTGATCCATGTAGCGCTTCGCTTCGAGACCCAGCGCAGTCTGATTGCGAACCGCCTCGCGAAGAAGATCCCCTGTCGATATCTTCGCTATCTGATACTGCGCCGCAATACGGTCAGCCTGAGTCCCCTTACCAACCCCTGGTGCGCCGAGAAACACCACCTGCATGAATTTTCCTCACCCGCTCCTGCCACGGAGGGGAGCCATGCCCTTACCGAGAAACCCATCGTAATTCCGCATCAACATGTGGGACTCAATCTGCTGGGCCGTATCAAGACCGACACCGATCACAATCAGCAACGAGGTACCACCGAAATAGAACGGCACACCCAGCTTATAGATCAACAACTCCGGGATCACACAGACGATCGCGAGATAAATCGATCCGGCAAACGTAATTCGCGTGAGTACCTTATAGATGTAGTCGGAAGTCCGAATACCAGGGCGAATCCCGGGAATGAATCCACCGTACTTCTTCATGTTGTCCGCCATGTCCACCGGGTTCAACACCACGGCGGTATAAAAGAAACAGAAAAACAGAATGAGGCCGATATACATCAGCGTATACAACAGCGATCCAGGCGCGAGTTGCGCGCCAATATCCTTGACCCAGGGTGTCTCAAAAAACCCGGTAATCGTCGCGGGAAATGCAATAATCGACGATGCGAAAATAGGTGGAATCACCCCCGCGGTATTGATTTTCAGTGGAATATGCGTGCTCTGCCCGCCAAACACTCTGCGTCCGATAACTCGTTTTGCATACTGAACAGGCACCTTTCGTCGCCCGCTTTCTAGAAAGACGATGGCGGTGACCACCACGACCATCAGCGCCGCAAGAGCGACCAACAAGATGATGCTGAGCTGCCCGACCTTGTATAATTCAAAGGTCTGGGCCACAGCGGACGGCAGGCGTGCGACGATCCCCGCAAAAATGATCAAGGAAATGCCGTTCCCGATGCCTCGCTCGGTAATCTGTTCACCAAGCCACATCAGAAAACCCGTACCCGCTGTCAAGGTGATGACCGTCATCAGACGGAATCCCCACCCACCGGTCATCACGAATGCGCCGTTATTCATTTGTTCGAGACCTACTGCGATCCCGAAACCCTGAATCAACGCAATACCGATCGTCCCGAACCGAGTGTATTGAATAATCTTTTTTCGCCCGCGCTCTCCCTCTTTGGCCAACTTTGTCAGATGCGGGACAACGACGGTCAACAGCTGAAGAATGATCGAGGCGCTGATATAGGGCATAATGCCCAGCGCTAAGATCGTCAACCTCGAGAGCGACCCACCTGAAAAAATATCCAAAAACCCGAGTAGTGCGCCGCCTTCCTTTTGCAGGAACTCCGAGAGGGCCTCACCATTGATCCCAGGCGTAGGAATATGCGCCCCGATCCGATACACCACCAGCATCCCTACGGTAAAGAGGATACGGGTACGCAGCTCGGGGATTTTTAAAATATTCTGAAAACTGGTCAGGAGTCGTTCAAACACCGGGGATGACCTCGACTCTCCCTCCAGCTGCTAGAATCTTTGCCTCCGCGGACTTACTGAACTTGTGCGCCTGCACAACAATCGCCCTCGTAAGGTCTCCATTTCCAAGAACCTTGATCGGCAACGACTTGCGCTTAACCAAGCCGACATCGACCAAGATCTGCGGTGTGATGGTACCGGCCACGATCATGCCATCCAAACTCTTCAGGTTGACGATCGAGTACTCTTTACGAAATATGTTTGTAAAGCCGTGCTTCGGGACTCGACGGATCAGAGACATCTGGCCGCCTTCAAACCCGCCGGCCTGCCGACTCCGACCGCCGGACCTGGCTAACAGACCCTTATGGCCCTTTCCCGACGTTTTCCCATGACCGGAACCGGGGCCGCGACCGATACGTTTGCGCCGTTTTCTGGATCCTTTTGCAGGACCGATCTCATGTAAATTCATTGTGGCTGCACTTCCAATAGATAGCCGACTTTTCCGATCATCCCTCTGACTTGGGAAGTATTGGGACGAGTCACCGTCTGTCTGATTTTTCTCAGACCCAAGCCGCTCAAAACACGCCGATGCTTTTGCGGTGTACCAATGGGACTTCGTCGCAAAGTGATCACGAACCCCTTTGAGACAGCCTTAGCGGTCTTCTCGGTAGGCATTAGACACTCACCCTATCCTGTGCGTCGCCCACCACGCTACGGCGTAGCTTCAGTACGTCCCCAACGTTTCGGAGTTGACAGAGCCCATTGAGGGTGGCGCGAACCGTATTAAATGGATTTCCACGACCCAGCGTCTTCGCAATAACGTTATGGACACCGGCGACCTCGACCACAGCCCGGACGGCGCCGCCGGCAATAATCCCGGCGCCCTTCTTGGCGGGCTTCAGAAGGACATGCTCGGCCCCGAACAGCCCATGCACCTCATGTGCAATCGTCCCGGAGGTGAGGGCGACATGCACCAAGTTTTTCTTAGCCTGTTCAACCGCCTTCGAAATTGCGACGGGCACTTCAGCGGCCTTCCCTTTCCCGATGCCAACCCATCCCTGGCCATCTCCCACAACAACCAATGCGCAGAAATTGAAACGCTTTCCACCCTTCACAACTTTCGCCACACGGTTGATAAAGACAACCTTATCCTTCAGGCTTAACTCATCTGGATTAACTCGCACGCTTGTTACCCTCTCCGGTCGTTAGGTTAAGGTTCCTAGAATTTCAGACCGCCTTCACGCGATGCTTCAGCCAATGCTTTGACTCGTCCGTGGTACATCCTACCGCCGCGATCGAACACCACAGTCTGCACCTTAGCGGCCTTAGCCCGTTCGGCTAACAACTTTCCAACAGCCTTGGCTCCATCAATGCTGCCAGTAGACTTCACCGATGTGCGCAGAGACTTATCCAGGGAAGACGCGGCAGCCAACGTGGCCCCCTTGAGATCGTCGACGATCTGGGCATAGATATGAGAGCGGCTGCGAAACACATTGAGACGTGGACGCTCAGCCGTTCCAAAGACCCTCTTCCGCACCCGCTGTTTTCGCCTGGTTAACTGGCTCGCTTTATCTGCAGCATTCATGAATCACCTTACTTCCCTGTCTTCCCGGCCTTCTTACGCAACACTTCCCCTGCATAGCGAACGCCCTTTTGCTTATAGACATCGGGGGGCTTGAGGGCTCGCAAATCGGCTGCAACCTGCCCCACCAACCGCTTGTCTGGCCCCTTTACGTTGATCAGCGTTTGCTTGTCTACCTTCACGTCGATTCCAACCGGAATCGGATAGATAACCGGATTGATATAGCCTAGACTGAAGCTCATCGAACGGCCCTGCACAGCGACCTTATACCCAACTCCGGTGATTTCAAGATTACGCTCATAGCCCTTCGTCACGCCTTGAACAAGATTGCTCAGCTCTGCGCGAGTCAACCCGTGCAATGCGCGGACTTGGCGGTCTTCATTCGACCGGCTCACCAAGAGCTGTCCATTCGCAATCGAGACCCCAAGGCCTGAAGACAACGACCAATCGAGCTTCCCTAGCGGACCCTTCACGGACACAATAGGCCCGGCGACTTTCACATCCACTCCTGCTGGGATCTGGATTGGCTTCTTTCCTATGCGTGACATCGATGCCTCGTTCCTCTAGCTCGCCGCTGCAATGACAATCCGGTCGCAGTACCCATTACCACACCGAGCACAGAACTTCTCCGCCCAGCCCAGCCCGGCGAGAGTCCTGATCCGTCATTAACCCCTTCGATGTAGACAAGATCGCCACGCCGATGCCGTTTTTGACTCGCGGAATATCCTTGATCCCTACATAGACACGGCGGCCCGGTTTGCTCACCCGCTGCATACCGGTAACCATGGGTTGCCCTTCCGCAACATACCGCAACTGCACTTTCAACACCGGATGCCCATCCGCGATATCTGCCTGGACGCCCTGAATATATCCCTCGTTCTGGAGAATTCGAAGAACCTCGCGCTTGAGACGGGAGGCTGGGATGCTCACGACATCGTGGCGTCGCCGAGACCCGTTTTGCAACCGTACTAATAAATCGCTAATGGGATCTGTAACCATACAAGCCTTTCACTCACATTCTTCGTGTGACCGGATGCGGCTCACCGCCCCGGCGACGCGGAAAGCGGATACCCTACCAACTCGACTTCCGAACCCCAGGGATCTCACCCTTCAGGCTCAGCAATCGAAAGCAAATTCTGCACATGCGAAACCGGCGCAAGAACCCTCGCACACGCCCGCATATCTCGCACCGGTGATAGTCTCTGACCGGAAACTTCGACTTGATGGCCGATTTATTTCTGAGAGCTAATCTCGACACCTGCAACTCCTTCGCTAGACATTACGCCCGGAATGGCATTCCCAAATGCTTTAACAGCGCGCGGCCCTCATCGTTGGTCTTGGCGGTCGTGACAATCGTGATATCCATCCCATGGATGGATGCCACCTCGTCGTACTTGATCTCGGGAAATATGAGCTGCTCTTTGAGTCCCAGCGTATAATTGCCTCGGCCATCGAACGACTTCGGCGAGACACCCCGAAAATCTCGAATCCGTGGCAACGACAACGTCACAAGACGATCGAAGAACTCCCACATTCTGCGGCTGCGCAACGTGACCTTTGTGCCGATCGGCATGCCTTGGCGCAATTTGAAAGTGGCAATGGCCTTCTTCGCCTTTGTAATCAGCGGCCTTTGCCCAGTAATCGCACCCAATTCACCAGCGGCGCTCTCCAGCAGCTTCACGTTCTGAATGGCTTCCCCCATTCCCACGTTTAACACAATCCGTTCAAGCTTCGGAACCTGCATGATGTTCTTATAGCCGAACTCTTTCATGAGCGCCGGCACAACCTTCTGCAAGTAGGTCTCGCGCATCCGGGGCTTGAACTTGGACTCTTCGCTGCCCTGGTCCATCGCCTGCGGCGCCGATGACCCTTCTTTCTTCTTGGGTGGCTTCCGCTCCGACGTCTTACTGCCTTTTCCTGATTCAACCTTCGCCATCCGGCGTCCTCACTCCTACTCGACTGAGTCGTTCGATTTTTTGCTGAACCGGACCCGCCGGCCATCATCAAGCGTTCGCACACCAAGCCGGGTCGGCTTCTGCGTCACAGGACACAGATACATCACGTTTGAGACCGCAATAGGCGCTTCCCGTTCGAGAATGCCGCCTTGTTTGACTTTTTGATTGGGCTTGGTATGGCGCTTGATCATGTTCAACTTTTCGACCACAACCTTTCCCACCCCAAGATCAACCGAAAGCACTTTTCCGGACTTGCCGCGATCACGCCCGGAGATCACGACCACCACATCGCCTTTACGAATCCGACTCTTATTCAATGCCTGCTTATTCATCCCGCCGTCCCCACCTTCGCTAAAGCACTTCCGGAGCTAGAGAAATAATCTTCATGAACTTTTTCCAGCGCAGCTCGCGCGCGATCGGCCCAAAGATACGAGTCCCAACGGGATCACCGTCCTTATTGATCAATACACAGGCATTCCGATCGAACTTGATGTAGGAACCATCTTCTCGACGCACTTCCTTAGTGGTTCTCACGACCACGGCACGGCTCACATCGCCCTTCTTAACCGTTGCCGCAGGAATAGCTTCCTTGACCGCCACGACGACAATGTCTCCAAGAGAAGCATACCGGCGCCTGGTTCCACCAAGGACATGAAAACACATGGCCTGTTTGGCACCGGAGTTATCGGCCACGTCCATATATGTATAGCTTTGAATCATAGTCCCGGTATTTCCTCTACTCTCCGCACAAACTTGACCTACTCACTACGCCGCCCTTTTTCCACGACCTCAATAACCCGCATATGTTTATCTTTACTGATGGGCCGCGTCTCGACCATGCGCACACGGTCGCCGATCTTGCAGGCATTCTCTTCATCGTGGGCCTTGAATTTCGTCACCCGTCGAAGCACCTTCCGATAGAGCGGGTGAATAACCGACCGCTCAATCTCGACGACGACTGTTTTATTCATCTTATTGCTGACCACACGTCCGACCCATTCACGCCGCTTGTTCGCTGACTCTCCCATCCTCAAGCCCCTTTCGCCGCGGTAGAGATTGGATCGGCCTGCGCGAGCTCGCGCTGAATCGTTTTTACCCTGGCAATGGATCGCTTCGTCTTTCGCAGCTGCATCGGATTTTCCAACCGTCCAGTTCCCAACAGAAAACGAAGATTGAAGAGCTCTTGCGTGAGCTGCAGAGTTTTCTCCGCCAGTTCAGGCCCCGTAAGTTGCCGTAATTCCTTCAGATCCATGACCGCGTTCCCCTTACCCTTCCGTACAGTTCGTTCAGCACTAAAACTCGCCGCGGATGACACACTTCGTAGCAATGGGCAGCTTATGCGAGGCCAAGCGGAACGCCTCCTTGGCGACATCAGGCGTCACACCATCCATCTCATAGAGGATACGGCCCGGCTTGACGACGGCGACCCAGTATTCCGGGTTACCCTTACCCTTACCCATTCGAGTCTCAGCCGGCTTCTTGGTAATCGGCTTATCAGGGAAAATTCTCGTCCACACCTGGCCACCGCGTTTCACACACCGAGTGATCGCGATGCGCGCCGCCTCAATCTGCCGGCTGGTGATCCAGCCCGGCTCAAGCGCCTTGAGCCCAAACTCTCCGAGGGTAATCTGGCTGCCACGGTAGGCCTTGCCCGTCATACGCCCCTTCATCATTTTACGAAACTTAACTTTCTTTGGTGCTAACACGATGTTCCCTTCACTTACCCAAGCCTACGGTCAAATACCGACTCTTTGTTGAGCGGCTGCAAGGGAAGAACTTCGCCCTTATAGATCCAGGTCTTGATCCCGATCTGCCCCATCGTCGTGTG
>JANOOS010000226.1:0-12132 GCA_031421455.1 Nitrospira sp. | reverse complement strand
GACGGCAGCATGAACTCCATGACCTTGCCCAACATCTCCAAGAGGTTATACCTGAGGTGGACGAACCCTTGTGCACATTCTAACTGCCGTAATTTCGCCAGCATCAAAAACTCACATCCATTCCGCAGTGACTGAGTCATAATCCTCGGATTCTTGAACCGGTTCGATCGTGACCTATTCGTATCCCAATGGTAAAATCCACTACGTCCCGACACACATGTGCCACGATAACAAAGGGGGCCGCCCTTTGCAAGTTGAATCTAGCGAAAGAGCGAGACCGGAACCTGCTCCTCGATCGATTCCATAAGCGACTTCATCCGCCGCTCGACATCCGCCTCACCTTGAGCACGCTTCCGTTCCAGTTCGAACAACTGATGGGCCAAATTGAGAGCAGTCAGCACGGCGAGCTTGGAGGGGGTTGTCGTATTCATCCCTTCCGCGAGATGGCGCATCTGGCCATCTACAAAGCTCGCGAGGCGCCGGACATCAGCTTCGTCCGCTTCGCCGCGAATCGCATATCGTTGGCCATAGATTTCTACATCAATAGTCTTAGTCAAGAGCCACCTCCTTACGTTCTTCAAGACACTCCAACAACTCAATGTCGCCGAGAACCTTTTCTATACGAGACTTGATATCGACACGCTCTTGTTCCCACCGTCGATTTGAATCATCTTTCTCCACAAGTCGCTGTCGAACGGCCCTTAATTCCTCTTCAACCATTACATTCTTTTTCTTCAACTCTTGAACAAGCTTAACCAAGTCTCTAATACGGCTTTCAAGCGCATCCATTCGATCGAGTGCCATTCCCCCACTCTCTTCCTTAAGAATCCCCTACAGGTTGTGGCTCAATATAGAAACTTGTCTAGATCTTGTCAAGAAATGGGCATCAGGAGGCTTTGTCTAGCCGTATGTATTCTCGGTAACTTCGCAATACGCGCTTCACATACTGCCGCGTCTCCTGATACGGGATCAGTTCGACGAACTCATCCTGACTTCGTCCAGGGTGCTGTGCCATCCAGTTTGTTACAACTAATGGCCCAGCATTGTATGAGGCAATGGTCAGCGCGACGTTCCCGGAAAATTGTTCGAGTAACTGTCCGACGTAGTGGACGCCGATCCGAATATTGGTCTCTTGATCGAACAAATCATCCCTTCCGACCGCGGGAAGTCCGAGTCGCTGCGCGACATTATTCGCAGTTCCCGGCATCACCTGCATTAGGCCGATCGCACCGACCCGTGATACGGCCTGCCAATCGTACTGACTCTCCTCTCGAATAATCGCTGCCACGAGATAGGGATCAACACCGCTCGCCCCCTGGCCCTTGATCGTGGGAAGGAGACCTGTCGGATAGGCCGCCTTCCACAACGACGGATCGACCACACCGCCAGTTCGCTCCAATTTATCTCGGAACCTAGCCCTCGCAAGTCGAAGCCCATGGTGGTAGGCACCCATCTCGCTCAACATCGTTGCAAGCGCCATGAGCGCGTCGGGGTCTCGACTATAGCGATCAGTCAACCCTGCTAACTCACGCGTAGCGTCCAAGTCCAACCCCAGCGTCTTAAGCTCAATGGCCCGACGGTATGCCGACTGCTGTTCGATTTCGGCCCTGGCAGGCACCAAGCGTGTGGTCCCACCCTTCGCAGCCAATCCTCCATTCACCGGAACAGTCGCCAGCATCGGTTCTGATGCAGAGGGCTCCGCCAGCGGGATAGCGCTCCGTTCGCGAGCCAGTTGGCAATAATAGGTATAGACGTATCGTTGACAGAGTTGAAGATATACATCGTGAGCATGAGGCTGCTGGCTCAATTCGGCCGCGCGGCCCATCCAATAGAGCGCCTGTGGCTCAAAGTCGCTGTCGTGCTGACCGGCAAGTTGACGCAGTTCATCACCCGCCTCGCGATACTGTGCCAAGCGATAATGGACCCAGCCCACGCGCCACCGTGCCTCGGCTCGCTGAGACGCCGGCTCACCGACCTTTGCCACTTGTCGATACCGTATTATTGCCTCGTCAAACCGGCTCTGATCTTCCAACCACATCCCAGCAAACAAGGCGATTTGGCCCTTCTGCTCCGTCGAGAGCGAAGATGCCTGAGTCGTGCGGGCGAGATCCAACAACTTGTCACCCTGCCCTTGCCGAAGATAGGTGCGGGCAAGCCAAACCGACCCTTCGTGAGACTCCAGTCCCCCCTCTTTCACCAGGGCACGAAACGTCTCGCGGGCTTGGTCATATTGTTTCAGCCGTACCTGCGCGATGCCGAGCTTCAGCTTCGCTTCAGCGCGGCGAGGCGACTGTGGATCAGCCACGAGAAACTTTCGGAGTTCTTCAATTGCCTCAGCATGGAAGGATTGCCCAAGATACGCCTGAGCCCGAGCCAGCCGATCGCTCGACTGAACCACCCAGGGTGCGCCACCAAGATTCGAATTCAATAGTGCTTCGGCGTCTTTCGCTTCAGCACTGTAGGAAAACCGAACCCAGAGCTGCATCAGAGTCTCACGACCCTCCGATATATTGTTGCCACGCAGTTGGCAGTCGCCCCGCCGAAGAAGCGCCTGGGCCCCCCCCAGCTCCTTATCATTCAGTTCCATCGCTTTTGCGAACCATGCTGTCGCTTCCGGACAACTCGACGCTTGATACCACGCTTCCCCTGCTCGATACGCCGCCTTCGTCAGCAGATAAGAATCAGGCGCCGCTTGCGGAATGCTTGCGAACATCTCCGCCGCCTTTTTGGCCTCTCCGAGATTCAGCAACGCCTCCCCCATCCATAATCGTATATAGTCATCCAAGACCGGAAAGTCTTGCTGTGCCGTGCGAAGAAATTGAATCGCCGCGGTGGGATTCCGTTCAATGAGCAACACTCCTGACAGTGCACCTGCACGTTTGGCCCAGACTGTGGCGGGGAATCGCGCCATCAGCCGTTGCAACCGATCCAGCTTGAGCGACAAAACTTGCTCTTTATTGAGGGCCTTACTAAACCGTTCCTTAGGCAGTGCGGCAGCTTGAAAGCAATCTTCCATCCTCTCGCAAATATCACCATCACCCAGTATCAACGGAGAGGCAGGGCTGGAAAATGCCTGGGTGGGAAGCAGCGTAAACCCGCAGAAACCAATAGCGGTGGCAAGGAATAGGTTTCGAATGACTCGCTGACGTGGATAGTCTCGCACCCGTCGTCTCCCTCTCGATCTGTAACATATATAACAGTGTGCCGCCCCTGTTGCCAGCAAACCCTCATCCTATACCTTGTTCCATTTTTTAAGGCTGTGGTAGGCTGCCCTCATGGATTACGAACGAGACTCCCTCGCTTCACACACAGTTCCCGCGAATCTTCTGGCCCTTGATGAAGAAGGGATGGGCCGGCTCGTACAGCAATTCGGATGGCCCCGCTACAGAACCGGTCAGATTATGCGGTGGCTCTATCAACGTCGAGCCAAAGACATCAACCAGATGACGGACCTCGGCCAAGCGGAGCGAACAGCACTGGCCTCGCACGCCACGATTCCGCGTGCCACAGGCTGTACGGTCTTCCGTTCAATCGATCACACGAGAAAACTCGTACTCACGCTCAGCGATGGGCTCACTGTCGAAACGGTGCTGATTCCAGACGAAAACCGCTTAACCCTCTGTGTATCGACGCAGGTCGGCTGTACCCTGGATTGCGGATTCTGCCTGACCGGTACGATGGGATTGAAACGCAACTTGAAGCCACATGAAATCATGGAGCAGGTGCTGACCGCCCAAGATCGCCTCGATCCCAGTGAACGAATCACCAACCTCGTCTTTATGGGGATGGGGGAACCCTTGGCCAATATGGAGGCCTTGTCAGAAGCCATTCGCCGGCTCACCAACAAACGATGGGGACTTGGATGGTCACCGCGACGCATCACGGTCTCAACTGCAGGTCTGGCGGCGCGATTGAAAGATATCGCGCCACTCGGTGTCAATCTGGCTATTTCGCTGAATGCCACGACGGACGACCAGCGTGCCAGCCTGATGCCGGCGGTCAATGGGATCGCCTCGCTCAGAACCTTGCTCGCCGCCTGCCGCCGCTACCCCTTGCCGCCGACCCGCCGACTCACCTTCGAGTACGTACTGCTGGCCGGGGTGAATGATCACGCCGATGATGCTCGCCGGCTCATCAAGCTCGTCCGTGGGATCACATGCAAAATCAATTTGATTCCGTTCAATGAATTCCCCGGGAATCCCTTTCGCCGTCCATCGGAAGCCGACATTTCAGCCTTTCAAACCATCGTGCGACAGGCGGGCCTTGACGTATTCGTCCGTAAGAGTCGGGGGCGCGACGTCCTTGGCGCTTGCGGCCAATTAGGCAATCTCCCACCCCAATACGCAGAACATGCCTTGACACAAATTGAACCCCGTTGCTAGCATGCAACGTGCGCACCGCCCAAACATGACCTGGCTCAATTCTCGACACAGCATGCAAATTTCCTGGTTGATTGCCGCAACCAGTCTCGTTTTTGCCTTCACATCGCCCGCTGTCGCAACCGAACCTCGTGAGTTCGTCCTCTCCAATGGAATGAAAGTTCTGTTAGTTGAAGTCCCCAAAGCTCCGGTTGCCACTGTCCAGGTCTGGTACAAAGTCGGTTCACGCAACGAGGTCATGGGCCGTGCGGGCTTATCCCACATGCTTGAACATATGATGTTCAAGGGTACCGCGAAATATCCCAAGGGCACTTTTTCCCGTCTCATTCGGAAAAATGGCGGAATGGACAACGCCTTCACGAGCCAGGACTTCACTGCCTACTTCGAGAATCTCGCAGCCGACCGCGTTGAGTTGGCCCTGGAGCTTGAAGCCGATCGCATGCAAGGACTTCTGCTCGACACGAAAGAGTTGGCGACGGAACGAGAGGTCGTGAAGGAAGAACGACGCCTTCGCGCAGAGGACGACCCCCAAGGTGCGCTCGTCGAGGCGCTCTTCGCCCAAGCCTATCTCAGTCATCCGTACCATTGGCCGGTGATCGGCTGGTTTGGCGACTTGGATGCGATGACCCTGGATGACTTACAACGACATTACGACACCTATTACTCACCCAATAATGCAACCCTAGTCGTGGTGGGCGATATCAAAGCCGACAGCCTGCTCACCACGATCAAGCAGCTTTTCGAGCCGATTCCGCGAGGGCCGGAACCCAAGCTGATTGCCACCATGGAATCGGAACAAAAAGGTGAACGCCGCTTCCTCCTCAAGCGAGATGCACAAGTCCCTTTCGTCATGATGGGCTATCGCGTGCCGAACTTTACGAGTGAAGACTCGTACGCTCTCGACATTCTGGATTCAATTCTGTCGCATGGGAAAAGTTCACGCCTGTACCAGAGCCTCGTGTATGAACAAAAATCGTCGCTCGCGGTTGGAGCAGAATACAACTTACTGCAGACCGATCCTGGCCTTTTCTACTTCTATGCCCTCGTGAGCCCGGGCCAAAGACCGGAGGCAGTTGAAGAAGCCCTTCACCGAGAGATCAAACGCCTCCAGGCCGATCCGCCGACAGAGCAAGAACTCCAACGGGCGAAGAACCAGGTTGAAGCCACCCATATCTTCGAACAGGACTCCAACTTCCGACATGCCATGTTACTCGGACAGGCTGAATCCGTCGGCGCCGGGTGGCGGAAAATCGACCAGTTTGTCGAACGGATTCGTGCAGTGACGGCCAAAGATATCCAACATGTCGCCCGCCACTATTTGACAGAAGACAATCGGACCGTCGGCACATTGATTCCCGTGCCACCCAAACAACCAGAAACACCCTCCACCGCGGTGCAACAGGGGAAACCCTAATCATGCCAACGGCGAGACGATTGCCTATCGCACCTCAACAACTGGCTCTCCAGATCTTCGTGATGGGACTCTGCGCCTACTTCTTAGCAAGCGGTCCCAGTGCGGCAGCAGAAATTGCGCCGACAAAATTTGTGACGACAAACGGCATCACGGTGCTCGTCCTTGAGCAACATTTCCTTCCTATCGTAGAAGTCCACGCGCTGATCAAGGCTGGTTCTGCGCAGGATCCTTCCGACAAAGCAGGCCTCGCGAACCTCGTCGCCAGCCTCCTGGACGAAGGAACAACTACACGTACGTCAAAACAGCAGGCGGAGCAAATCGATTTCGTCGGCGGAATCCTGGAAGCCAAAGCCTCAGAGGATTTCACCACCGCCTCCGCCCGCGTACTCAAAAAAGACATCGACCTCGGATTTACCCTGCTCGCGGACATGCTGCAACGCCCTGCGTTTCATAAGCAGGAATTTGAACGGATTCGCACCCAACTTCTGGGTGAGATGGCAAGCGAC
Source organism: Nitrospira sp. (assembly GCA_031421455.1). Classification (GTDB taxonomy): domain Bacteria; phylum Nitrospirota; class Nitrospiria; order Nitrospirales; family Nitrospiraceae; genus Palsa-1315. The sequence continues at coordinate 5,833 of JANOOS010000226.1, read as the reverse complement.
AACGATGACCCTGGCCATATCGCCATGAAGGCCTTCAATCAGCTCGTCTTCCACGGACACCCCTACCGCTGGCCCGTCAATGGAACGGAAGAAACGCTTGCCAAGATCACTCTGGCCGATGTGCAAGCCTTCTATGGACGGGAATATTCCCCCTCCCAAATCATCCTGACCATCGTCGGCGACGTGACGCTTGAACAGGCCACCACACTGGTGCAGACCCATTTTGAAACCTGGAAACAAGGGACGGCGACAGCACGGAGCACGAAAAAGCCCGCGCCTGTCGAGCGGAGAACGGTCCAGCTCATCGAAAAGGATCTCACCCAATCCACTATTGTGCTTGGCCATGGGGGCCTTCCGCGTGCGCACCAGGATTTCTATTCGGTCACGGTGATGAATTACATCCTGGGGGCCGGTGGATTTTCCTCCCGCTTGATGGATTCGATTCGGGACAAGCAGGGATTGGCCTATGGGATCATGAGCCACTTCGACGCTCGGTTGATGCCCGGTTCTTTCTGGGTCAACCTCCAAACCAAGACGGAGACGACGAATCAAGCCATCACCGGCGTCCTGGCGGAAATCAAGTCGATTCGCGACTCACCCGTATCCGACCAGGAATTGTCTGAGGCCAAATCATTCTTGATCGGCAGCTTTCCCTTACGGTTTGATTCCACTGCGAAACTCGCGCAGGTGCTCGCCCAAGTGGAGTTTTACGGTCTGGGGTTCGAATACTTTACGCAATACCCAAAATGGATAGAGCGGGTCACGAAGGAAGACGTGCAGCGTGTCGCCAAACAGTATCTAGACCCCAAACGATACGCCTTAGTGGTAGTGGGCAACATCGCCAAAGCCAAGGTCAAGCGCTAGGCAACAGTGTAGGAACTCAACATGATGACCGAATCCCTCAACGGTAAGCTCGCGACACTCCGCCAGGCGATTTTGGATATGCAGTCTGTCCTGGTCGCCTACTCCGGCGGTATCGACAGCACCGTCGTCTTGAAAATTGCCCAGGAGCAACTCGGTGCACAGGCGTTGGCCGTCACTGCTGTCTCCCCGACGTTTCCCACGATCGAACTCGACGGTGCGAAACAGGTGGCCTTGGAGATCGGCGCGCGGCATGAACTCGTCCATACCGATCAACTCGATATCCCAGCCTTTGTGCAGAATGATGCCGCCCGCTGCTTCCATTGCAAGACCGACCTGTATCAATTGCTGGACGGACTACGCGAGCCGCGAGCAAGCCGATGGGTTGTAGATGGGACGAATCTCGACGATCTCGGTGACGATCGGCCAGGAGTCAAAGCCGCACGCGAGTGGAGAGTTCGGAGCCCGCTGGTTGAAGCCTCTCTCTCCAAGTCCGACGTGCGGACACTCGCCCAGGCTTTAGGACTCTCGAATTGGGATAAGCCGGCAGCCGCCTGCCTCTCTTCAAGAATTCCGCGCGGCACTCCAATCACGATCGAGAGCCTCCGTCGCGTGGAGCAGGCTGAAGAGATTCTACAGGCTGAGGGATTTCGTCATGTACGTGTGCGGGAGCACGGAGAGCTGGCGCGAATCGAGGTCGGAGCAGAGGACTTCTCTCGACTGAATCAGCCGGACCTGCGCGCGCACATCAGTGCCCGTCTCCGCAAGGCCGGGTTTCGCTTCGTCTGTGTGGATTTAGAGGGATACAGATCAGGCGGGGTCAGCCTGGGCTAACCCCGCCCGGTCCGAGAGTTACCGTTGATAGGATTTTGACAGAGCCTCAAGTGCCTCGTCTGCGAATTTCCGGTGGTCCGCTTCATTCAGACTTCGCTGTACAACTTTTTCGGCAACCATCAGAGCCAACTCGGTGGTTTGAGCACGAATATCCTGAATCGCCTTGCGCCGCTCATGATCAATTTCACGCGTCGCATCGCCTTTGATCCGCTCGGCTTCGGTCGTCATCCGCTGCTCATTTTCCTCCAAGAGCCGTTGCGCCCGTTCCTTTGCGGCAGCCAGAATTCCGTCCGCCTCTTTCGCAGCCATGTTTAGCTTGGCCTCGTACTCCTTGAGCTTCCGTTCGGCCTCAGACCGGTGATGCTCAGCTTGATCGAGACTGTCCTTAATTTTCTTTTCCCGTTCTTCCAGCATGCCCAAGATGCCGGGAAAGGCAAACTTGTAAAGTACGAAGAAGAGGATCGCGAACGACACGACTTCCCAGAAAATCAGGGAAGAAAAAAAGTGAGATTCAAACTGTGGCATATCAACTCCCCGGGGTAGAAGGGTGCGGGTGTATGGGGGTACCCCATTTTTCTGCTAACCCCATTATCCCATTACCCCTGTAGCCCGTTTATTTCCGAAAGCCCATGATGATGAAGGCAATGACCAGGCCGTACAGCGCGATGGCTTCCACCAGCGCGAACCCGATCCACATATACTTTGTGACGCGGGCTTCTGCTTCAGGCTGGCGCGCCACCACTTCAATCATCTTCCCGAAGATGTAGCCGATCCCTACACCGGCTCCGGCAAACCCTGCCGCAGCACACCCCATGCCTATCAACCCTGCTGCTGCTGAATCCATTGTCGTCTATCCTCCTTTAATAAAAACTCACTGCAACTCCGAACTGGCTGCTCGACGTGTCCTCCGGTAAGGCCGCAAGGAACGAACACCCTTCGGCGTACTGCTTGTGTCCGTCGAAGAGTGACGGCGACTGAGAACGCTACTGGAGAGCATTTTCGGCAGCCTGTCAGTGCGCATGGCCATCATCGCCATGCAAATGAAATGCGTCCCCTAAGTAGACGCAGGTCAACATCGTAAAAATATAGGCTTGAATGAACGCGATACCGACTTCCAATCCATTAATCGCAATCGTGAACTCAAAGGGCAACCACCCAATCAACAGTCCACCACTGATCGCCATGCCGAACAGGACCCCGAGAAGCACGTGGCCGGCAGTCATATTCGCAAATAACCGAACGGCCAGTGATATGGGCCTCGCCACCTGACTCATGATCTCAATCGGTATCATCAATGGCACCAGCCACCCGGGCGTACCAGGCGGAACGAGAACGCCAAGGTACTTCACCCCATGCAACAAGAATCCCATGACCAAGCTGAGCCCGTACACCAGGAAGGAGAACACGGCCGTCACGATAATCTGACTCGTCACGGTGTAGCTGCCGGGGATCATCCCGATAAGATTACAGAAAAGAATAAAGAGAAACAGGGTGGCGATGAGAGGGAAAAATCGCATCCCGTCTTTACCCATCGTATCCATGATCATGCTGCGAATGAAATCCACCATGATCTCAGCCAGGCTCTGCAACTTGCCGGGCACCAACTTGCGCGCCGATCCTGCCATCACCATGAGGATCGTCACCAGGGACACGACCACCCACATCATGACAACGGCCTTATTGATGGAAATATCCAATCCGCCAAGCGAAATTGGTATCCAGTTGTGGAGCTCGAACGGATGAAGGGGACTTTCTTCCATGGCTCTTTCGTACTTTCGTTATTGAGCGACGTTACGTCTTCGGCCACCGCTGCGCCGACCGGTACGCATTCCTGATCCCTGCCACGACACCCAACACAAGACCTCCAACCATCCCCCAGGGGGTAGAATCAAAGAGGTAAGTGTCACAGACCCATCCCAATCCTCCTCCGACAATCAGTGCAGCGACCAGATCTGTTCCGATCCTGACTGCTTGGCCGAGCCCGGCGTACAATGGATCTTGTGAAGGGGGCATGTCGTACCCACGGAGGAGAGTGCGATGCGGCCCATGACGCAAAGACTCTGCCGATTGCGGGCGCGCAATTCAAGCAGAATCACTATGAAATTGTCAAGTCATCCAGGTGCTGTGACACAGCCGAAACAGTGGGATATAGTGAGTGCGGCCTATGTGTAGAGCACACGGTTACCCATGACTCGTTTCTCCCAACCATCATTCCTTAGTGGGCCTCCACAGCCCCTGGTCTTCTCGCTGGATGGCCAAGGAAGGACACCGTTTGAGTTGTACCGCTTGATTGCTTCACCTTCTCAGCCATCGTTCCTACTCGACAGCGGGAAAGGCACCGATGGCGGGAATCACTTTTCATTCCTAGGAAGCAACCCCTTTGCAGTGTTAACTGGGCGACAAGGACAGGCAGCCCTTCGCACCCACGAAGGACGCGAATACTTCTCGCAAGATCCCTTTGGAGCCCTCTGTCGCCTATTCGCTGCCCCCCCCATAGAGCCTCCTCCAGGTCTACCCCGTTTTTTTGGCGGCGCCGTCGGCTACCTCAGCTACGATCTCGTGCGCGAATTTGAAACGCTCCCATCCATGGCCAAAGACGATCTGCAGCTGCCTTATCTGCAATTCGGCCTATACGACATTATTACCGCAATCGATCATCAAACCGATCGTCTACAGATTATTTTTTGCCCGCCCATGGAACGATTTCTAGGAGAGCCCCGCGAGAAGCTCTATCACGAAGGCTTAGACCGTCTGGCCGAGTGCGAAGCCAGATTGGGCGGAAGGCCCGCCCCCCTCAAGAATCTCCCCCCCCTCGAGCAGATGGCCTTTCACCCCGACCAAACCAGGGAAGCCTACCTCGATCGAGTCCGACGCTGCCAAGGGTACATTGCAGCTGGAGACATCTATCAGGCCAACCTGTCGCATCGATTCACCCTGCAACCTCCCAACTCCTACCACGATGGCGCAGATCGACAGCCCTACGAGCAGGAACTCTATCGGCGTCTGCAAGCGGTCAACCCCTCCCCCTTCTCAGGACTTCTGCATTTCGACGATGTGACGTTGATCAGTTCCTCGCCCGAACGGCTGGTCCGTTTGCACGACCGGCAGGCGGATACGCGACCGATTGCCGGAACCAGACCACGCGGACTCGACGCGCGCGACGATCAACGCCTCATCGGGGAATTACTTGCGAATGAAAAGGAGCGGGCGGAACACCTCATGCTCGTCGATCTCGAACGAAACGACCTGGGCCGCGTCTGCCAATTCGGCAGCGTGCAGGTCGATGAATTCATGGCGATTGAGCAATACTCCCACGTCAGCCACATCGTATCCAATATTAGCGGTGCCTTAAAGCCTGACGCCACATCCTTCGATCTGATTCGAGCGTTATTTCCTGGAGGCACCATCACGGGCGTGCCGAAGATTCGCTGCATGGAGATTATCGAAGAGCTGGAACCGGTATGCCGTGGCCCCTACACCGGATCGTTTGGGTACATCGGTTGGAATGGCGACCTTGATCTCAATATCGTGATTCGAACTTTGGTATGGTGTGCAGGAAAGGGGTACTTACAGGTCGGTGCCGGAATTGTCGCCGACTCTGATCCGGCCAAAGAATACGAGGAAACGATTCAGAAGGCCCAGGCATTTTTCAGCGCACTACGACAGAACTAACAGATGTGGATTTACCTCAATGATCGGTTCGTAAAAGAAGAGGACGCCGTCGTCTCCGTCTTCGATCATGGCTTCCTCTATGGCGATGGCGTCTATGAAACGATTCGCTCTTACGGGAGCCGAATCTTCATGCGAGACCAACATCTTGCCCGGCTTCGACGGTCTGCGGATGCGATCGGCCTGGCTATCCCCATTCTTGAGTACAGATGGCCGGCGCTCCTCCACGAAGCGATGACACGGAATGACGTCGGGCACGAACGCACCGACGCATACCTTCGCATCACCATCTCCCGAGGGGCCGGCGATATCGGTCTTGATCCAGCCTTATGCCCAACCCCCACCGTGGTGATTATGACCAAACCGCTTCAGCCTCCCCCTCCCCAACAGTACCGAACTGGCGTGCAGCTGATCGTTGCCAAAACCAGACGGAACCTACCCAGTGCGCTCTCGCCCCAGATCAAGGCCA